>NZ_JAQFUY010000041.1:0-30697 GCF_027716745.1 Bacillus cereus group sp. Bc010 | reverse complement strand
GAAGGAAGTAAAGCAGAGGCGGAAGTAGAGAAGCCAAAAGAAGAAGGAAGTAAAGCAGAGGCAGAAGTAGAAAAGCCAAAAGAAGAAGGAAGTAAAGCAGAGGCGGAAGTAGAGAAGCCAAAAGAAGAAGGAAGTAAAGCAGAGGCAGAAGTAGAAAAGCCAAAAGAAGAAGGAAGTAAAGCAGAGGCGGAAGTAGAGAAGCCAAAAGAAGAAGGAAGTAAAGCAGAGGCAGAAGTAGAAAAGCCAAAAGAAGAAGGAAGTAAAGCAGAGGCGGAAGTAGAGAAGCCAAAAGAAGAAGGAAGTAAAGCAGAGGCAGAAGTAGAAAAGCCGAAAGAAGAATCAAATAAACCAGGGACAGAAGTAGAGAAGCCGAAAGAAGAGGCAAGTGAACTTGTAACAGAGGATGAAAATATAAAGAAACCAGAAGGCAACGTTAAGAAACAAACAGAGGGCTCAAATGAATTAGGAACAGCTACTGTTCAGAAGAATGAAGCGGTGCAAGCACCTGCACAAGTACAGGAAATAGTGAAGCAAGCAGCGAAAGAAAATGTGTCAGATAAACAAGGTAGCAAGAAGAAAGAAGAAAGTGAAAAATCTTTAGCAGCAACAGGTGGACAAGAAAATAATGTATCTTTATTTGGTGGCCTGGCATTAGTTTTATCTGCACTTAGTATGTTTGTGTTTAGAAGAAATATATTTAAAAAATAAATAACGTTTTATCTTATTATATGATTTTTATAAAGAGGTTATCATAGCAATTTCATTTTGAAATGTGCTTATGATAACTTCTTTTTATGTGAGAAGGATATGAATGGAAAAAGTGTAAATATACTAGGAAAGGAGGAGAGGTTATGCATGTTAGTTCTATTTTAAAAATTGATGAGATTGCATCATTTATTGCAAGTATGAATAAAGATGCTACTCATTATGTTGGTTATTGTGGAGATGAGAAAGAGGAAGTGTTACAGACAATTATCCATGATTTTTCGGATGTAGGATGGGAACAATCTTTTGTTGCTACTTATGAGAATAATGACTTAATAGGTGTATTAGGATTTGATGTGGATGAAGTAAAGAAATGTGCAGAAATATGGGGACCGTTTATTAAAGCAGAGAATTGGGGGAAAGTTGCTTTATATATGTGGAAGGAACTTATAGAAAAGGTACCGTTTCATATTGAAAAATTTTATGGTTTTTATCATGTGGAAAATAATAATTGTGCCCGCTTAATGAAGGATTTACATGCAAAAGAACAAGAGCGACATAGTATTTTCAGGTTAAGCAATAGTGGTGTGAAACAACATACTATATGTAATGTGGAAGAAGCTTTACCGCAAGTATTTGAGCGGTTTATCGCTTTACACAATAATGTTTTTCCTAATACATATTACGAAGGAAATGAAATTATCGAACGTTTAAGTGATACGAATAAATTATTTGTAAGTATGAAGAATGATAAGTTAGAAGGTTACGTATATGTTGAAGTAAGTCCGGAGTTTCAAGAAGCGAATATCGAATTTATTGCAACTGCTGAAAATAGTAGAAGAAAAGGTGTAGGAGAGCGGTTATTACAAGCTGCTATTCAGTATATTTTCTCGTTCCACGGGATGAGAGAGATAGAATTATGTTTGAATGCGAATAATGATCGTGCGATGAAGTTGTACAAGAAAGTAGGCTTTGAGGAAAAAGCATGTTTACAACACTATATAATAGAGTAAAACCCCATTCGTATGAAATATATTTTTCATACGAATGGGTTTTATTTAATTTACTTTGCCGCCCTCAGTAATAACAGATTCAGGACTAATTTGAGGACCGAATTCTTCTTTTAGATGTTTGTCATATAATGTATGTAGGAAGTTTTCTTTTCCTAGTTTTTCAAGTTCTTTATTTACCCAATCATGTACTTCTTTATTGCCTTTCTTCACTGCTATAGCAATTAAGTCATCTCCACCTAATTTGTCTTTTAATAAATGGAATCCAGGATTTTTATTTGCCCAAGATAGAAGGACAAGATTATCTTGAGCATATGCATCAGCACGGCCATCTTTTAGTGCTTGTAAAGCTTCTGTATTTTTATCAAATTTAATTAACTCTACGTTTTTCATATTCTTTGTTAAATAAATATCTGCAGTTGTACCCTTTGTTACAATTACTTTTTTCCCTTCTAAATCTTTTACTGATTGAATAGGACTACCATCTTTAACAAGCACTTGCACAGCTACTTTTAAATGTGGATTTGTAAAATCAACTACCTTTTTTCGCTCATCTGTTGCAGTCATATTTGCTAACACGAAATCTACTTTATCAGATTGTAAATATGGAATGCGGCTTGCTGCTTCAACGGGAACAAATTTTACTTTTGATTCATCACCTAATAAGTCTTTCGCAAACCGTTTTGCCATATCAATTTCAAATCCAACATTTTTCCCATCTTTGTCAACGTAACCGAACGGTGGTTTATCTGTAAAAACAGCAACTACTAGTTCACCGCGCTCTTTTATTTCTTCAATTTTTCCACTTGGTTTTGCCGAGGTCTTTTCTGTTTTCTTTTCATTTGAACCACATGCAACGACTAAAATAGAAAGCAGTCCGATAATAATAAATGTTAAAAACTTTTTCATATAATATCTCTCCCTTTCACCGTTTCAATATAGAAAAATTGATTTAAGAAATGTTGTGCACGTTCTGTTTGTGGGGATGTGAAAAAAGTAGTTGGATCTCCTGTTTCACAAATTTCTCCTTCATCCATGAAAATAATTCGATCAGCAACAGCTTTTGCAAATCCCATTTCATGAGTGACAATTAACATTGTCATACCTTGTTTAGCTAAGCTCATAATGACTTCTAATACTTCTTTGACCATTTCAGGATCTAATGCAGCTGTTACTTCATCAAATAAAATTACTTCAGGATTCATACAGAGAGTGCGAACAATTGCAATACGCTGTTGTTGCCCGCCAGATAGCTCTCTTGGATAGGCATCTTTTTTCTCTAGTAAACCTACTTTTCGTAATAATTGTTCTGCTTGCTTCAATGCTTCATTTTTATTTCGTTTTTGTACTTTTAGAGGACCGAGTAAAATATTTTCTAGAACAGTCATGTGAGGAAATAAATGATAACTTTGAAAGACCATTCCGATTTTTTGACGAAGTTTTTGCCAGTTCCCATCGTTTTTCGGAAGGGGGGCGTTATGAAAAAGCATTTTCCCACTTTGGATATCCTCAAGACCATTTAAGCATCTCAATAATGTACTTTTTCCGCAGCCACTTGGTCCTAAAATAACAATGACTTCTCCGGAAGATACTTGTAAGCTTACGTCTCTTAAAACAGGGTTATCATCGTATGACTTATAGATGTTTTGTAATTGCAACAATGGTGCAGTCATATTTCTTCTCCTCTCAAATGATTGAATTGTCTATATCCATCTTGTTTCTAGTTTTCTTGACCAAATAGATAATGGATAGCAAAGTAAGAAATAAAAAATAAATAAGCAACCGTATATGAGAAATGCTTCCCCTGTTCGTTCTACAATTTGTTGTCCAGCCTTTATAACTTCAGTTACACCAATTAAAACAGTTAAAGATGTCGTTTGAATAATACGAATGAAGATGTTTATTGTAGCGGGAATCATTCGCCGTATTGCTTGAGGAATGAGTACATATTGATATAATTGTTTCTTATTCATTCCGATAGATTTGCCAGCTTCTACTTGTCCCTTTGGCAAGGACTGAAGTGCACCTCTTACAATTTCGCCTATTTCTGTAATTCCCCATAATGATAGAGCTGTAATAGCAGCTACTGTACTAGAAACATCTATCCCTAGAGTGATTGGAAGACCGAAAAAGAAAAGAAATAACCAAACAAGGATTGGGATAGAACGAAATAATTCAATATAAGTTCTTGAAATGAACCTCAAAATAGTAATCTTTGATGTACGAATGATTCCAAATAGAATGCCGCCAATTGTACTAATGATGATTGTAAAACATGCAATTAATAATGTTTGTTCTAGTCCCTTTAGCAATTGCGGAAGCGATTCTATTAGTAGATTAATGCCCGAATTGCCCATAACGATTTCTCCTTTCTAACCAAGATAGTAGAAATGATAGTGGTACAAAAAGAAAAATATAGGAAGCTGTTAACATAATGAGCATCTCAGATGTTTTGTAATAAATTGAAATCAAATTCGTTGTTGTATACAACAATTCAGGAACAGCGATCGCAGAAACGATAGATGTTTCTTTTAATAGAAAGATAAAATTTGCAAATAAGGCTGGTGCAGAAATAGTTGCAGCTTGTGGTAAAACTACAAATCTAAATAGTTGCCATTTATTTAATCCAATGGCATATCCTGATTCCACTTGGCTTTTGGATATTGAATCAAGACCAGATCGAATGACCTCTGTCATATATCCACCACCTAAAAAGCACATTGCAAGTAATGCGATTGAAAAATTAGATAATGTAATACCTAATGATGGTAAACCGAAATATAAGAAAAATAATTGAATGAGTAAAGGTGTATTTCGGGCTACTTCCACATAAGCGCGAACAACTTTATGTATAATACGAATTCGAAAGAACAGAATTAAACCATTTATACTCGCAATAAATAATGAAATGATAATGGCGAAGCATGCGATTTTTAAAGTTAATAGTGCACTATCTACAAATAGTGGAATTTGCTCCTTCATAAAATCAATGTCTATCTCCACATGGACAACCTCCCTTCATTTAGATATCAAGAAAAAAAGATTAATAGTTAGGAAATAAATGTAAAAAGATTCAATTTATTTCCTTTATAATAACATATAATTCCTATAAAACAAGTAGGTTTTATTTGTTTTGGAAAAATAAATGAAATGAATGTAGAAAACACCTCTTCTAAAAGAAGAGGTGCCAATCGTTACATAACCTTTTTTATTTTTTTCGGAACTTCTTTCGTTTGCAAATTAACGTCTTCTTTTCGTAGCTCTTTAAAGAGTGAAGTAACCATAAGGACGACTACGATAGAAAATGGTAGTGCTGCGATGATCGCTGCAATTTGCAGCGCATTTAATCCTCCAGCTTGTAATAAAATAGCTGCGATGATCGCGATTGTTAATCCCCATATAAGTTTTAAACTATTTTTTGGTGATAAGCTTCCGTTACTCGTTTGCATAGAAACGACAAATGTTGCTGAGTCAGCAGAAGTAACGAAAAATGTGGCTACTAAAATTAACCCGATAATTGTTAAAAATGTAGAGAACGGTAGATGTGAAATAACAGCAAATAATCCAATCTCTGTACCATTTTTTGCGATTTCATCAGCTATGCCAAGCGATTGGAACATTTCCATATGGATAGCGGTACCGCCAAATACTGCAAACCAAAATGTGCAGATAAGAGTTGGGACTAATACAACTCCAAAAATAAATTCTTTTATTGTGCGTCCTTTAGAAATACGGGCGATGAATGTACCGACGAATGGAGACCAAGAGATCCACCATCCCCAATAGAAAATAGTCCAGTTTTCTATCCAAGAAGAAGATTTTTCATTAAATGCTCCTAAATTTAATCCCATACTAGGTAAAGCTCCAATATAAGAACCGAGTGTAGATGTGAAATATTTCATAATAAATACAGTTGGTCCTAAAAGTAAAAAGGAGACGAGTAATATACCTGCAAGAGAGAAATTTAAGTTACTCAAATATTTAATCCCACGATCTAAGCCTGTTTGTGCACTTGTTAAATATAAAACAGCGAAGATGGCGATAAGTATGAGCTGTGTAAGTAAAGTGTTATGAATAGAAGGGAATAAATAGCTTAATCCTCCGGCGATTTGTTGAGCACCAATCCCAACAGATGGCACAATACCGAATACAGTGGCTAAAACAGCTAAAATATCAACTGTTTTTCCGATAGGAGAATTTTTCGATCGATTAAATAATGGAGTAACTGTAGCCCCAATTGTGCTACCTTTTTGTTTGCGGAATGTGAAATATGCAATTGTTAAAGCAACCATTGCGTATAGTGACCATGGAAAGAGACCCCAGTGGAAAAATGAATATTGCATAGCGAGCTTGGCGCTTTCCTCTGTACCTGCTTTTCCTGTTAGTGGATCTGTAAAATGTGAAATCGGTTCAGCGATTCCATAAAAGAGGAGTCCAATTCCCATTCCTGCCCCAAATAACATGGATAGCCAAGATGGATAACTATACTTTGGTTTTTCACCATCTTTACCAAGACGAATAGAACCGTACTTAGAAAATGCTAAATAAGCGGCTAAAATAATCATTGTGGTCATAAGTAGAGAGTAAAACCATCCAAATTTATTAAGGATAAATGAATTTAAGGAAGATGTAACGCTTTGTAAATCATAGCCTTGTATCCAACTTGCCGGGGTAATTCCCCATATGATGAATAATGTTGTTAGCAAGATGGAGATATAAAATACACTGTTTTCTTTTTTTATCATAGAATCCCACCCTTGTTTAATAAAGTTAACAATTATATTAATCATAACAATTAAAGAAATAATTGTCAAAAAATTCTCTTTTTATTACGTGAAAGGATTCGGATTACTTTCGGGAGAAAAAAGGGAATTTGTTCACGATATGTACAAAATGTAAGAAGAAATAATATGAAATATTGTATTTTATATTGTTGTATCTAGATTTTATGTTAAATTCGTGAATGGAATATTTGAATAGGGGGCAAGGATATGAACAAGAAATCAAAAATTAATAAAGTAATGCTTAGTATTAGTACAATGGCTCTATCGCTGGGGGCAATTCAAACTCATGCATCAGCAGAAGAAAAGGTGCCATATAATGTATTGCATTCGAAACCAGTTGGAATTGAAAAACCAGTAGATGAGATTGGACACGTTTCTAAAGCGGAGGAAACATTATCGTTTGAAGAACGGTTAAAAGTAGGAGACTTTTCACAGCGACCAGCATTTATTCCGAACAAAGCGGCAGTAAAGCAAGTTAAAGAAAGCTATTCAATGGCTGATTTAAACAAAATGAATAATCAAGAATTAGTTGAAACGTTAGGCAGTATTAAGTGGCATCAAATTACAGACTTATTCCAGTTTAATGAAGATGCAAAAGCTTTTTATAAAGATAAAGGGAAAATGCAAGTCGTTATAGATGAATTAGCTCATCGGGGTAGTACATTTACGAAAGATGATTCAAAAGGAATTCAAACATTTACGGAAGTGTTACGTTCAGCTTTTTATTTGGCATTTTATAATAACGAATTAAGTGAATTAAATGAAAGAAGCTTCCAGGACAAATGTTTACCTGCTTTAAAAGCAATCGCAAAAAATCCAAACTTTAAGCTTGGTACAGATGAACAAGATACAGTCGTATCTGCATACGGAAAATTGATTAGTAACGCTTCAAGTGATGTTGAAACGGTTCAATACGCAGCTAATATTTTAAAACAATATAATGATAATCTTCATACGTATATAGACGATCGTATGAAAGGACAAGCTGTATACGATATAATGCAAGGGATTGACTATGATATACAGTCTTACTTAATTGAAGCTCGTAAAGAAGCAAATGAAACGATGTGGTACGGGAAAGTAGATGGGTTTATTAATGAAATAAATCGTATCGCTCTTCTAAATGAAGTAACACAAGAAAATAAGTGGCTCGTTAATAATGGCATTTACTTTGCTAGTCGTTTAGGGAAGTTTCACAGTAATCCAAATAAAGGATTAGAAGTTGTGACACAGGCAATGCATATGTATCCACGTTTAAGTGAACCGTATTTTGTCGCAGTAGAACAAATTACAACAAATTATAACGGAAAAGATTATAGCGGGAATACAGTAGATTTAGAGAAAATACGTAAAGAAGGAAAAGAGCAGTACTTACCAAAAACGTATACATTTGATGATGGATCTATCGTATTTAAAACAGGAGATAAAGTATCGGAAGAAAAAATTAAGAGACTGTACTGGGCTGCAAAGGAAGTAAAGGCGCAGTATCATCGTGTAATTGGGAATGATAAAGCGTTAGAGCCGGGAAATGCAGACGATATATTAACGATAGTAATTTATAACAGCCCAGAAGAGTACCAGTTAAATAGACAACTGTATGGATATGAAACGAACAACGGTGGAATTTATATTGAAGAAACAGGAACATTCTTTACATATGAACGCACGCCCGAACAAAGTATTTATAGTTTAGAAGAGTTATTCCGCCATGAGTTTACTCATTATCTTCAAGGGAGATATGAAGTTCCAGGTTTATTCGGAAGAGGAGATATGTATCAAAATGAAAGGTTAACTTGGTTCCAAGAAGGAAACGCAGAGTTTTTCGCAGGGGCTACTCGTACAAATAATGTAGTACCGAGAAAGAGCATCATTAGTGGATTATCATCTGATCCTGCAAGCCGTTATACTGCAGAGCGCACACTATTTGCTAAATATGGTTCTTGGGATTTCTATAATTACTCGTTCGCATTGCAATCTTACTTATATACACATCAATTTGAAACGTTTGATAAAATTCAAGATTTAATTCGTGCAAATGACGTGAAAAATTATGATGCCTATCGTGAGAATTTAAGTAAAGACCTTAGACTAAATGAAGAGTATCAAGAGTATATGCAGCAGCTAATCGATAATCAAGATAAATATAATGTACCGGAAGTAGCAGATGATTATTTAGCTGAACATGCCCCAAAATCATTAACAGCAGTAGAGAAAGAAATTAGTGAAACGTTGCCGATGAAAGATGCAAAAATGACAAAACATAGCTCCCAATTCTTTAATACATTTACATTAGAAGGTACGTATACAGGTAGTGTAACAAAAGGTGAGTCAGAAGATTGGAACGCAATGAGTAAGAAAGTAAATGAAGCTTTGGAACAACTTGGGCAAAAAGAATGGAGTGGCTACAAAACTGTTACAGCATATTTCGTCAATTACCGTGTAAATAGCTCAAATGAATTTGAATATGATGTAGTCTTCCACGGTATCGCAAAAGATGACGGAGAAAATAAAGCTCCAACGGTTCATATAAATGGCCCTTATAATGGACTTGTAAAAGAAGGTATTCAATTTAAAAGTGACGGTTCAAAAGATGAAGATGGAAAAATTGTTTCTTATTTATGGGACTTTGGAGACGGAAGCACAAGTGCAGAAGTAAATCCGGTACATGTATATGAAAGAGAAGGTTCATATAAAGTAGCGTTAATAGTAAAAGATGATAAAGGAAAAGAGAGCAAAAGCGAAACAACGGGTACGGTTAAAGATGGAAGCTTAACAGAATCAGAACCAAATAATCGCCCAGAGGAAGCAAATCGTATTGGACTAAACACTACTATAAAAGGTAGCCTTATCGGCGGAGATCACACTGATGTTTATACATTTAATGTAGCATCAGCGAAAAATATTGATATTTCCGTTTTAAATGAGTATGGAATCGGGATGACATGGGTACTTCACCATGAATCAGATATGCAAAATTATGCTGCTTACGGTCAAGCAAATGGAAATCATATAGAGGCAAATTTTAATGCAAAACCAGGTAAGTACTACTTGTATGTATATAAATATGATAATGGCGATGGAACTTACGAATTATCAGTAAAATAAGTGCTTTTCCAATGTATGTTTAACTTTACTTTTTGTGGAAAATAGTATATTATATAGATATATAATATATCGGTTATTTACTAGGAGGAGCCTGTCACAATAGGCTTCTCCTGTTCTTTTTTAGGGGGCCTGTCTTACAGGCTTTTCTTTAAAGGGTAAATAACTGAAAATTAAGAACAATAATCTTTGAAAGAGGTGGGGCATACACATAACAAAAAAGGGATTGTTTAAGAGAGGGGGATAAGAAATGGTTTTGTTTGGTTATCCACTTGAGACAATTTATTTATACGGATTTATTATTGCTACTATACTCACTGTGATTTATATCTTTTTTGGGGATATATTTGAATCCATATTTAGTTTTGGAGGCGGATCGGTATCCGTTGTTACTTTATTACTTAGTTTTTTCGCCATGCTATGTGGACTTAGTTATATAGGAGAATATTTATTTTCCTTTAATAGTCTTCTTATTTTTGTGGCTGCATTTGCTATATCTTTTATTGGTGTATTCATAATGAAAATATTAATTTTAAAACCGATTGCAGAAGCAGAACAAAATACTGTGCAACGTATGGATGAATTCATTGGTTGCAAGGGAGAAGTCATTACGACAATTCCTACAGAAGGATTTGGTGAAGTATTAATCTCCTCCCAATTTGGAAGTAATGCAATTCCAGCTAAAACAATTGGGAAAAAAGATATTTCACAAGGAACTGAAGTTATTATTGAGGGAGTCCAAGATGGTGTTTTGCTTGTACAAAACATCGCTTATTCTTTAAAAAAACCAAAATTATAAGGGGGAATTTCCATGACGATTCCATTAATTATTGGTGGAGTTTTACTCGCAATTTTAATTTTACTCATTTTAGTATTCATTACGAAGTATCGAACAGTTGGACCAGATGAAGCGTTAATTGTTACAGGGAATTGGCTTGGTGGTGGGAAAAATGTAGTTACCACTGATGATGGAAAGAAGATTAAGATTATTCGCGGTGGCGGTACATTCGTAGTTCCAATTATGCAAAGAGCAGAACCTTTAAGCTTACTAAATTACAAGTTAGAAGTGGGTACACGCGATACGTATACGAAGCAAGGTGTTCCAGTTACAGTAAATGGTGTTTCTATTATTAAAGTAGGTTCTACAATTGAAGAAGTATCGACAGCAGCTGAGCAATATTTAGGAAAAGAAACAGAAGAGTTAAAAGTAGAAGCAAAAGAGGTTTTAGAAGGTCATTTACGTGCGATTTTATCCTCTATGACAGTAGAAGATGCGTATAGTAATAGAGAGCAATTTGCTCAAAAGGTGCATGAAGTAGCGTCTACAGATTTAAAGAAAATGGGTCTTCGCATCGTTTCCTTTACCATTAAAGAAATCATGGATAAGAACGGTTACTTAGATGCACTTGGTCAGCCGCAAATTGCGACGGTTAAGCGTGATGCAACAATTGCAAACGCAGAGCGTGAAAAAGAAGCTCGTATTGAAAAAGCTCGTGCTGAGAAGGAAGCGAAAGAAGCTGAATACCAACGTGATGCACAAATCGCTGAAGCTGAAAAACATAAAGAATTAAAAGTACAATCTTATAAGAGAGAGCAAGAACAAGCTCGTGCAGACGCCGATCTTTCTTACGAATTACAACAAGCGAAAGCGCAACAAGGTGTTACAGAAGAGCAAATGCGCGTTAAAATCATTGAGCGTGAGAAACAAATTGAATTAGAAGAAAAAGAGATTGCGCGTCGTGAAAAGCAATACGATGCAGAAGTAAAGAAAAAAGCAGATGCAGATCGCTATGCTGTTGAGCAATCAGCGGAAGCAGAAAAAGTAAAACAGATTAAAAAGGCAGATGCGGATCAATATAAGATTGAAGCTGAAGCGAGAGCACGTGCGGAAGAAGTACGTGTGGAAGGTTTAGCGAAGGCAGAAATTGAAAAAGCACAAGGTCAAGCGAAAGCGGAAGTACAAAAAGCACAAGGTACAGCAGAAGCCGATGTTATCAGATTAAAAGGTTTAGCAGAAGCCGAAGCGAAGCAAAAAATTGCAGAGGCATTTGAGTTATATGGCCAAGCGGCAATTATGGATATGGTACTTAAAATGCTTCCAAGTTATGCGAAGGAAGTTGCTAGTCCACTTAGCAACATTGATAAAATTACAGTTGTCGATACAGGCGGCGGTGGTAAAAATAGCGGCGCCGGAAAAGTTGCAGGTTATGCGACTGATTTAATGGCAACGATGCAAGAAACATTAAAAGCTTCTTCTGGCATTGATTTAAAAGAGTTATTAGAAGGATTTGCTGGAAAAGGAGCGGTTCAACAATTATCAAACGATAAACCTATTGTATCTGTAGTAGAAGATGAGAAAAAAGAAGTAGAAAAAGATAAAGAATAGTATAGTGGGTGGAACCTCTAGTAAGTGAGATACTAGAGGTTCTTCTGTGAATGATAATATTTCGAATAATGTACATTTTTATATATTGTTTTAATTATTTAATTTATATAGAATGAAAAAGATATGTATTAATTCTTTAATAGAAAAAGAGATAAAGAGTTGATACGTTTTAATCGTATAATTTATATAAAGAAATTAAATGTAAGGTAATTACATTTAAAACGGTATGGAGGGGTAGAAATATGTTTCAAAGGAAATTAAGGAGAAGTAGTTTAAAAGCAAAGTTACTTGTATCATTTGTTATCATTTTAGTTCTTCCAAGTATTGTAATTGGTTGGACGTCTTATCAGCAAGCGAAGACAAACTTTAATGAAACAATTTTACAATCAGCGGAAGATAACGTAAAGATTTTAAATAATGTTATTAATAAAGAGATAGACAGTAAAAAGGTAGACGCAGTATATTTTACAAAGTTATTTAACGGAGTAAGTTACGGGACTGATCAGCTCCAAAATGTGCAAAATAAATTAGAAGAATATAATAAATTACATCCAGAAATAGAAGCAATTTATACGGGATCTAGTACGGGACAATTTATTCAATCACCGTCTATTCAAATGCCAGATGGATACAATCCTACCGAAAGAGATTGGTATAAAGAAGCAGCGAAAAAAAGCGGAGAAGTGGTTATCACAGCCCCATATAAGTCAAGTACAACAGGGAATATTGTTATTACAATAGCAAAACAAAATGAGGATAAGAGCGGTGTTCTCGGTATTGATTTAATTATTAATGACATTGTAAATACTTCAAAAATGGTCAATATCGGCAAAAAAGGATATGTAGCAATCTTCGACCAATCTAAACATGTAATAGCGCATCCGACGATGAAGCCAGGTGACAAAATAGAAGAAAAACTTGAGAAGGAATTGTACAAACAGGAAACAGGTGATTTTAAATTCAAACTTGATGGTGATGATCGCAATATTACCTTTATAACAAATAAGCAGACTGGATGGAAAATAGCAGGAATTATGCCTTCAAAAGAAATTATTGAAGCAGCTAATCCTATTTTCTATAAAACGCTAACTGTTATTGGTATTTCATTAATAATTGGTGGGATTTTAATTTACTTCATAATTGCCTCTATTATTAGTCCGTTAAAACAACTTGTTATATCATCGAAAAAGATTAGTGAAGGCGATTTAACAGAATCCATTACAGTTCATACTAAAGATGAAATTGGACAGCTAGGAGAAAGCTTTAATGAGATGGCAGCATCA
Organism: Bacillus cereus group sp. Bc010; assembly: GCF_027716745.1. Lineage (NCBI taxonomy): Bacteria > Bacillati > Bacillota > Bacilli > Caryophanales > Bacillaceae > Bacillus > Bacillus cereus group sp. Bc010. The sequence continues at coordinate 17,427 of NZ_JAQFUY010000041.1, read as the reverse complement.
TTACAGAATGTCATTTCCAATATAAACACTTCAGCAAGTCATGTAGCGGCATCTTCAGAAGAATTAACAGCTAGTATGAAGCAGACAAGTGAAGCAACGGAACAAATTACACAAGCAATAGAGCAAGTGTCGAGCGGGGCTGAAATACAAACGAAAGAAGTTGAAGAAGGCGCAACATTATTAGAGGAAGTTACAGAAGGAATTCAGCGTGTTGCAGATAGTTCTTCATTAGTATCTACAGCATCTATGTATACGAAGAAAAAGGCTGAAGATGGTGGAAAGTTAGTTGAAAAAACTGTGAATCAAATGCAATTAATCCATGAGTCTGTTTCACAATCAGATAAAGTTATTGTTTTGTTAGATGATAAATCAAAACAAATTGGAGCAATTCTTGAGGTGATTCAACATATTGCAGAGCAGACAAATTTGTTAGCGTTAAATGCGGCAATTGAGGCTGCGAGAGCTGGTGAGCAAGGAAGAGGATTTGCAATTGTAGCAGATGAAGTACGAAAATTAGCTGAGCAATCAGGACAGTCTTCTACGGAAATTGGAAAACTAGTGAAAGAGATCCAATTTGATATAAAAGAAACGGTAAGTTCTATGAAGCAAGTTGGGACAGAAGTACAATCAGGACTTGTAGTTGCAAATGAAACGAAGCAAAGCTTTGCTGAAATATTGAAATCTACGGATGATACAGTTGTACAAATTGATAACATGGTAGATGTAGCGAAGCAAATGACGGTAGATGCAAGACAAGTAAGTGCATCTATTAATGAAATTGCAGCTACGATTGAAGAAAATGCAGCAAGCGTTCAAAATATTGCTGGTTCATCTGAAGAACAATTAGCTTCGGTAGATGAAATAAATGCAGCAGCAGTCCATTTATCACAAATGGCAGAAGAGTTACAAGAGATGATTGGTAAGTTTAAAGTGTAATAACGAATGTTAAGAAACGAGGTAATAATTTTACTTCGTTTCTTTTTTTATGAAGAGAAAAAGAAAGAAATATAGAGTAACCATGTTATGATTAAGTATAATTAAAGAGACTGTATATTCTTTAAATTCTATCTTTAATCATGTTAGGGGAATGGTTTTGAAATTAAAAAAATTAAAACTACAACCGAGAATTACATTAACTATTAGTACACTAATTTTAGTTGTACTTCTGTTAACGAGTTATTTATTTTATTACATATTATCTAAAACGGTAGAAGAGCAAATTGGGAAACGGGCTTTGCATGTTGCGAAAACAGTTGCTGCTATACCAGAAATAAAGGAAGCTTTTCAAAAAGAAAATCCAGCTTCTGTCATTCAGCCGATTGCAGAAAAAATTCGAATTGATACAGATGCTGATTTTATTGTAGTTGGAAATAAAGAGGGGATTCGATATGCACATCCTAAGCGAGATAAAATAGGAGAAGCAATGGTTGGTGGAGATAACGAAGGGGTTCTATTAGAAGGGAAATCTTATGTTTCGAGAGCAACTGGATCATTAGGCCCTTCATTACGCGGAAAAGTTCCAATCCGTAATCAGGAAAATGAAATTATTGGCGTGGTGTCTGTTGGATTTTCAATGGATGATATTCATGGTGCAGTAGAAGTGTATGGAAAGCGTGTATTTTGGATTACAATAGCAGGTCTTTTAATTGGGATAATTGGTTCTATATATTTAGCAGGCAGTATAAAAAGAATGATGTTTGGTATGGAGCCAGAAGAAATTTCATCTTTATATGAAGAGCATAGTACAGTGATTCAATCTGTACGTGAAGGGATTATTGTCATTGATCAAAATGGGATGATTAGATTAGTCAATCAAGCAGCTTATGACATTCTTTCATTAGATGAACAACGAAATATTATTGGAGAATTTATTTTAGATGTAATTCCTAATTCAACGATACTACATGTACTTCAAACTGGGGAAGAACAGTTTGATCGTCAATTAAATATAAAAGGGCAGGCTGTTATTGCGAACCGTCTACCTATTAAAGTAAAGAATAAAGTAACTGGTGTTGTATCGAGCTTACGTTTGAAATCTGAAATGGATCAGTTAACAGCAGAATTATCTCAGACGAAGCAATATACAGAGGCATTACGAGCGCAAACACATGAATATAATAACTTATTGTATACGCTCTCAGGCCTTATCCAGTTAGAATCATATGAAGATGCTTTAGAGCTTATTCATAAGGAAACGACGGTCTATCAAGATTTTGTTCAATTTATTATGAAGCGAATTCAAAATCCGTGGTTAGGTGGGATTTTAATTGGATTCTATAATAGAGCAAGAGAGTTGAAGATTGATTTTATGCTAGATAGAGAGAGTAGTTTAGACAAATTAAGCCCGCACATTGAGAGTAATTATGTCGTTTCTATTTTAGGAAATTTAATTACGAATGCATTTGAAGCGATTGAAAGAAATGAAGAACATAATAAGAAAGTAAGAATGTTTGTAACTGATATTGGAGAAGAAATAGTCATTGAAGTGGAAGACTCAGGACAAGGGATTCATGATGAGGTCATTACTAGCATATTCTATAAAGGCTTCTCGACGAAAGAAGGCGAGAAGCGAGGGTATGGATTAGCAAAAGTGAAAGAGTTAGTAGAAGATTTAAATGGAAGTATCGCAATCGAAAAAGGGGATTTAGGTGGTGCATTGTTTATTATTGCATTACCAAAAGAGAGAGGCGAATTGTAATGGGTGAGGAGATTGAAGTATTGATTGTAGAAGATGATATTCGAATTGCGGACATTCATCGTCGTTTTACTGAAAAAATTGAGGGGTTTAAAGTCATCGGAACAGCAACGAATGGAGAACAAGCGAAAGAATGGCTAGATCTTGTGAAGCCACAGCTCGTTTTATTAGACGTGTACCTACCTGATATGCAAGGAACGGAACTTGTCACATATATTAGACATAATTTACATGATACAGATATTATTATGATTACAGCTGCATCGGAAACAGATGTAGTGAGGCACGCCCTGCGAGGTGGAGTAACAGATTATATCGTAAAACCACTTATGTTTGATCGATTTAAAACAAGTTTGGAAAATTATCAAAAAAAAACTTGTACAGCTAAAGAAAAATAATCAGTTATCTATAGAACAAATTGAACATTTATGGTCTCAAAGAGGCGTAAAGGGAAATGAAATAGAATATGCCCCGAAAGGGATAGATCCCTTAACTTTAGCAAAAATAAAAAAACATATGTTAACAGTGAATGAAGAAGGTATTACTGCGGAAGTGCTAAGCTCAATGGTCGGAGTAAGCAGGTCAACAGCGAGGCGTTATTTAGAATATTTAATATCAGGAAAGAAAGTTCATGCGGAGCTTATATATGGGAGTGTAGGGAGACCAGAAAGAAGATATTTTCTTGTTTCTTCATAATAAAAAACAGTAGAGGATATATGTCCGCTACTGTTTTTTATTTTATATTGGAATAATCCCAATTACAATTCCAGTAATCAACATGACCATTGTCGTTCCAACTGCCCACAATAAAGTAAAACGTTGATGTTCACCAAAATCAACTTTTGCCATCCCAACTAATAAATAAGTGGATGCGACAAGAGGGCTTAATAAGTGAACAGGTTGCCCGAGTAAGGAAGCGCGTCCCATTTCAGCTGCACTAATTCCGTAAGTGGCAGCAGCTTTTGTTAAAATAGGTAGTACACCGAAATAAAATGCATCATTGGACATGAAAAATGTGAATGGCATGCTAAGAAGAGCTGTAATAATTGGTAGTTGTGGTCCAAGAGCGTCTGGTATAAGAGTTACTACACTTTTAGCCATTGCATCTACCATTTTTGTTCCTGATAAAATCCCAGTGAAAATCCCAGCGGCAAATACGAGAGAAACAACAGCTAACACGTTTCCTGCATGAGAAGCAATACGCTCTTTCTGTTGCTCTAAGTTCGGATAGTTAATCATAACAGCAATAGCGAAAGCGATTGTAAATAAAACAGGTAACGGCATAACTTCTAGTATGAGACAGACAAGTAAGGTAGCAGTTAATAAAAAGTTAATCCATAGAAGTTTAGGGCGCTTATGAACAGCAGCTTCTACTGTTGCAGCTTGCTCATCCATTGTTTGCATTTGTTTTAAATATTGTACATCCATAATTCCTAAACGTTTTCTCTCTTTTTTGCCAAGATAGTAAGCAACGAAAACTACCCAAAGTGCACCAGCAATCATTCCTGGTATAAGTGGTGTAAAGAGCTCTGAAGCGTCTAGTCCAAGTGCACTCATAACACGAGCTGTCGGTCCACCCCACGGTGTAAGATTTGTCACCCCTGCACCTAACATAACAACCCCAGCTAATATAAGTGGATTCATCCCAAGGCGTTTATATAGTGGGTACATTGCGGAAACAGTAATCATATAGGTTGTCGTTCCATCCCCATCTAATGAAACGATAATCGTAAGAATTGCTGTGCCAACAACAATTTTTAAAGGATCTCCTTTTACAAATTTCAAAATCCTACTAATGACAGGATCGAATAAACCGCTATCAATCATAATTCCAAAATATAAAATAGCAAACATAAGCATAATACCAGTAGGTGCTAGTTTTTGAATTCCTTCTAACATCATAGGCCCCATGTCTGCATAAAAGCCTCCAATTAATGCGAAAGTAATTGGAATTAATATTAATGCTACTAGTGCTGACATACGTTTCGTCATAATTAAAAACATAAAGACAAATACCATCGCAAATCCAAGTAGTGCTAACATGTAATCTCCCCCTCAAAATGATTGCGCTTTCAAAATAAAATAAAAATTCAGAAAAAAGGTTTTTTTGTTTATCATAAAAGTATCTATTTGAATGGTAAATAATTTGAAAAATAACATCATTAGAAGCATAATTTTTATTTTGGTCATTTTGTTCACGGTAGTTAATTTGAATTTTTTAAAAATAAGCTGCTCTCCATAAGAATGGTAGAATAAGATGAAAATATTGAAGTGTGAAATAGGGAGTAGATTTTATATGAAAACAAGAATGGAAGAGATTTGTAGTTCTTATGAAGGAAAAGTAGAAGAGATTTTTGTTAATGAATCTTCTTACGTATATGAGTGGGAAAAATTAATGATGATCCGAAAAAATAACGGTGAACTTGAAAAGGTTGCAGTCGGCATCAGTGGAAATATAAGATTAGTAAATGTAGTTGTTGGACAGCAAATTCATACAGGTACATTATTAGTTAGGTTGGAAGATGATTTATTAATTACAGGTTGTGAATGATGAGAGGTGTGTAGAGAGGACTACACATCTTTTTTGTTCCATATATTACAAAAGACACATCGTTTTTTCACAAATCGCACACAAGTTTTTGATATGCTCCTTGTAGAAGATACGGTTAGGGAGGAAATATAATGAGAACAAAGTATGTGATGCTTGCTATATGCTTATTCTTTGTCTTTACAATTGTAGGATGTGGTAAGAAACAAGCAGAGGCTGTGGCAATTGATGAGAAACATGATAAGTGTGATATTTGCCAAATTGGGGTAATGGATAATCAATTTGCAACAGAAATCATTTTAGAAAATGGAAAAGCATTAAAGTTTGATGATATCGGTTGTATGTATAAATGGATGGAGATTAATCCAGGTGAAAAGACGAAAGAAAAATTTGTTCGAGATTATGATTCGAAAGATTGGGTTTCGTTAGAAGACGCTACTTATGTATATGATAAAACAATTACAACACCAATGGCTTATAATGTCATTTCATTTAAAAACAAAAAAGATGCAGAGAGCTTTGTATCTAACTATAAGGGGAAAATTCTTTCGTATAAAGAGCTAGCAGAGCATAAATGGGAAATGAATAAAGAAATGATGGGGAACCCGAAAAAGGGAAATCACGGTGCGCATCATTAATACTAGAAAAAGACAACTATATAGTTGTCTTTTTCTAGTATTATTCAGGTGCAAATATAGAAAAGGTGTAAAATTTTTAGAAGAACGGTTACAATGGAATATAGTAACCTAAAGCAATCATTTATCCCGCTTTAATGGGCAGTAAGACCCCACCTCAAAATGCAGCGAAAGCAAAGAAGTTAGGTGGGGGTCGGGCTGCCCATAAAAGCCCGATTGGTTCAACTAATAATCAGTGGGGGATGAAGAAAACCCCCACTGATTAAAGTTTCACTTTATGTACTTTTTAGAAATGTATACAAATGCGGTAAAATCGTGCTAAACTAATTGCTTCGCTAATATAAGTTTAGATAATCCGATTAAAGAAGGAATATAAAGGGCTTATGGATAAATGTACTCAAGAAGAGTTATTGTATGTGATGGAGGAATGGTTAAGAAAACATTATCTTTCATAGGAGCTGTAGTTGTGAGAAAACAAAAAATTTTATTATGTATGTTATTAGGACTTTTAATGACGGTAGTGGCTTGCGATAAGCAAGAAGAGCCAGAATCGAAACCGGTTCATGTGAAAAACGAAAAGAAAAAAGAGAAGCATAAAGAACAGGAAGAATCTAAAGAAGAAAAAAGTATAAATTTAATGGACAAACAGTTGCTACTTTCTGCAACTCTTGGAGACACAGAAACAGCTATGAAGTTGATCCAAGATGGAGCGAATATAAATGTAGAAGGTGACAACGGAGAAACACCTGTCCTTGCAGCAACGTACCAAAATCATGTAGAGACAGTGAAAGCATTAATTGGTGCAGGGGCTAATATTGAAATTAAAGATGAGAAACAAAGCAATCCACTTCTTTATGCAAGTAGAGAAGGCTATACGGATATTGTAAAAGTATTAATTAATGCAGGAGTTAATACGAAAGAAACGACTAAGTCAGGTGGAACAGCACTTATTTCTGCATCTGAGCGTGGCCATGTAGAGGTCGTAAAAGAATTGTTAGAGCATACAGATATTGATGTGAATTATAAAAATGCTCGTGGTGGAACAGCTTTAGTAGAAGCAATCGTATTAGGAAATGGTAGTGAAAACCATAAGAAAGTAATTCAAATGCTTATTGACCACGGGGCAGATGTAAATATGGCCAATAAGGAAAATATTACGCCACTGCAATATGCTGAAAAAAGAGGTTTTAAAGATATTGCAAATATGTTGAGGGCAGCTGGAGCGAATGAAGTAGTACAGCCACAACAACCAGTAGAATAAAAAACGAAAAATAATCCCATTTAGATAGACAGAATGAAGAAATCAGTTAGCATGATGGATTCAGTAATGTGTATGTAAATGGGATTTTTATTTTGAGCATGAAAAATAGATTGTAAATGGTATATGAAGTAACTAAGGAGGATATAAATGAGGCTCTCAGAACTTGATTTAATAGCAATTCAAGTAGAGGTTTTATTTGTTCATAATCAAGTAGGGAAAATGAAATATGTAAATGAACAAGGAAATCCGAAAGCACCACGTTTTTTTCTTGGCAGAACTCGTGAAGGGAGTATAACGAGATATCATTGTGATCTGGATGATGAAATGGTAAGTAAGATTGAGAACTTAATTCGAGAACCTTCAAATCACATAGAGGTAGCAAAGATTATTCATGTATTAAATGAAGAAAGAACAGTAAAAAATATTTGGATGGGCCCTGCTTTCATGTTCTCTAATAATTTACATAAGCCAACTAGAACAATACAGATAACAGAGAAGAATAAAGAGCTTTTACGAGAAAATTTTCCTCATCTAATAGAACAGATGGAGTGGAGGCAACCTTACCTTGCAATTGTAAAAAATGAAAAGGTAGTTTCTATATGTTGCAGTGCTAGGAGTACACCTGTAGCTGCTGAGGCGAGTGTGGAAACTTTAGCGGAGTTTCAAGGGAATGGATATGGTACTGATGTTGTTACAGCCTGGGCGATATCAATACAAGAAGAAAACCGCATTCCACTTTATAGTACTTCTTGGGATAACTTTGCTTCACAAGCAGTTGCAAGAAAACTAAAACTGATTAACTATGGAATGGATTTGCATATTACTTAAATTTTAAAGATAGTGGTTTACTGTTGGGGGTTTATTTTTATATCTAGATTAATGTTAAGGGGATATGGTGAATATTAACATTCGGTTAACGGCTAATTAACAATCTATCAAAACTGACTTAATAAATGCGTAATATAGTAAAGGTAATAAAATAACTAGGGTAGAGAACATTTGAGAACACCCGCTTACATATAACGTGCCACTTTCTTAGGTGTGCTCTATTCCCTAGAGTTCAAATAAGGAGAAAGGTGTTCTATGTAAGTAGGTGTTTTTAGTTTGGATAAAAACAGAAAAGTTAGGTGGAATGTATGTTTAAAGAACCTTATATTGCGATGATAAAGGATTGGAAAGGATACAACACATACAAAAAATTACCGAAAACAGTTTTTCTTATGACGGGTTCAATGCTGGAATTACCAGAGCGTGTATATGAATTACAGAAACATGGACATGATGTCTTTCTTCATTGTGATTTTATACAAGGTTTAAATACGAATACAGAGGAAGCACTTTTGTATATTCAAGACGTTATCGGAGCACAAGGCATTATTTCAACAAAAGGATCGACAATTCGAAATGCCAATAAAATTGGATTAAAAACGATCCAACGTATTTTTATTGTCGATACTTTATCTCTTACAAAATCAATTGAAAATTGTAAAACGACTAAACCGAATGCAGTAGAGATTATGCCTGGTATTATGCCTTCCATTATTAAGCAGTTAGCAGAGGAAATAGAATTTCCTATCATTGCAGGCGGATTGATTCAAACGCGAGAAGATGCAGAAGTTGCCATTCGTGCAGGAGCGAGTGCGATTTCGACGAGTCACTATGAAGTATGGATACAAGAAGAAAAAAGGAGTGCAATCTTGTGATTGAATTGAAAAATGTTTCAAAGGTATATAAAAATGCAGAAGAGACAGCGGTTAAGGGTGTATCGGTTCACATTAAGAAGGGCGAGTTTTTTGTTTTAGTTGGGCCTTCAGGATGTGGGAAAAGCACATTATTACGAATGATCGCTGGCCTAGAAGAAATTTCTTCGGGGGATTTAATTATTAATGAACGTGTTGCTAATGATTTAGAGCCGAAAGATCGTAATCTATCAATGGTATTTCAAAATTATGCACTATACCCACACTTATCTGTAGAAGAAAATATTTTATTTGGACTTAAGGTAAGGAAAGTACAAAAAGAAGAGCGGCAAAAGAGATTAATGGAAGCTATTGAAATGGTAGGGCTGAAAGAGTATGTGAAAATGAAACCAGGTCAATTATCAGGTGGACAAAGACAGCGTGTTGCGCTTGCTAGAGCAATCGTGAGCCAAGCACCGATTTGTTTAATGGATGAACCACTTTCGAATTTAGACGCGAAATTACGTGCGCAAATGAGAATTGAAATTAGAGAAATTCAGCAGCGTTTAGGAATTACAATGATTTACGTTACTCATGATCAAATAGAGGCGATGACTATGGGGGACCGTATCATGGTTTTAAATAAAGGAAGTATACAGCAAGTTGGAACACCGCTTGACATCTATAACGAACCAGCAAATGAATTTGTTGCAAGTTTTATAGGGTCTCCTTCGATGAATATAAATGATGGAGAAGTAGACAAAGAAAAAGGTGTATTACATATAGGGCAATTGCAAATTCCGTTATCTATTGGACAGTTAAAGCAATTACCAGAAGGAATAATTCGCATAGGCATGCGTCCTGAGCATATTGCCCTGTCTGAGGAAGGACAAGAAGTTACGCTACAATCTGTAGAAGTATTAGGCAACGAATCTATATTAAACTTCGCAATAAATGGAACAACTTGGAGTGCAAAAGTCATTGGACAGCTACTCCTGAACAAAGGTGACAAAGTAAAATTATTATTCTCACAAGATAAGTTATGCTTCTTTCATCAAAATACGAATGAACGATTAAAAGTGGTAGCTGAAGAAGAGTTGAAAGTGGTGGCGAAATAATGATTGAAGTAGGCAAGTTACCAGCCCAAGCAAAGGTGGTAAAAAAGAAGAATTTATGGAGTAGAACGAAAGAGTTAAGAATAGGATTATTATTTTTAGCGCCATCTATTTTATTGTTCTCGATTTTTCTTTTTTATCCATTATTTAGGACGATTTACTATAGCTTTTATTTAACAGATATACACGGAGAAGCTAATCTTTTCGTTGGCTTAGAAAATTATCAATACTTATTTTCTGATCCTGCTTTCTACAAAAGCATAAAGTCAACTTTATTATTTGTTGTATATACAGTGCCTACGAGTATTATACTCGCTTTATTTCTTGCATTGATTGCAAATGGAAAAGTAAGAGGTATTGGGGTATTCCGTGTGTTATTTTCTTCCACTATGGGAATATCAGTAGCTGCTAGTGCGGTGATTTGGCTATTTTTATTTCATCCAAGTGTCGGATTATTTAATAATATATTAGCCTCTATGAATCTACCTGCAATCGCATGGTTAACGAGTCCAGATTGGGCATTGTTCTCTGTATCAGTTACAACGGTTTGGGTGAATACGGGATTTGCATTTTTAGTTATATTAGGTGGTTTACAAAACATTGATACGTCTTTATATGAAAGTGCATCTATAGATGGTGCTAGCTATTTATATAAGCTTCGTCGTGTTACATTACCGATGCTATCACCAACTTTATTCTTTATCGTGACAGTAACGTTAATTAGTGCGTTCCAAAGCTTCGGACAAATTGATATTTTAACGCATGGTGGACCAAATGATGCAACGAATTTAATTGTATATTCGATTTATAAAGAGGCATTTGTGAATCATCAATTTGGAACAGCAAGTGCACAAGCGATGGTATTATTTATTTTCATTTTCATTGCTACATTACTTCAATTCAAGTTTGCTGAGAGAAAGGTGCATTATAAATGATTGTTAAACAGTGGAAACAAAATTTCCTATTATACATGCTGCTCATTATTAGTGCAGTAATGGTGTTTTTTCCTGTACTCTATGCATTTTTAATAAGCTTTATGACACCAGACGATATTCAAATGAGAAGGTTATTTCCGACTCAATTTACTTTTGATAATTTTATTAATATTTTTCAAAAAGTACCGCTTTTTACATACTTATATAACAGTTTAGTTGTATCGACAGTTGTTATGATTGGACAACTTATCGTATCAAGCTTAGCAGCGTATGCTTTCGTCTTTCTTCAGTTTAAAGGAAGAAATCTTATTTTCTTCCTGTTTATTTCAACGATGCTTATTCCGTGGGAAGCGACGATGGTACCTAACTTTTTAACGATTCAAAACTTTGGTTGGATCAATAGCTTCGCTGGAATGACAGTGCCGTTTTTTGCAACAGCTTTCGGTATTTTCTTACTACGTCAACACTTTATGACGCTTCCGAATGAACTGAAAGAAGCTGCTTTTATTGAAGGGATTGGAAATGTAAAGTTTTTATTTAGCGTTGTAATTCCGTATTGTAAAACGAGTTTTATTACGCTTGGAGTATATAGTTTTTTAACAACATGGAATATGTACTTATGGCCACTTTTAGTGACCACTGATGAAAAGGTAAGAACAGTCCAAATTGGTGTGAAGCAGCTTCAGTCTCAAGAAGTTGCAACTGATTGGGGAAGCGTAATGGCCGGTGTTACGGTTATCGTAATTCCGACATTGATTCTACTATTTTTAGGGCAAAAGCAATTACAACAAGGATTAACAAAAGGTGCAATTAAATAACTAAGAGAAGGTGAGATTAAAATGGGTCTAGTTAAAAAAGGTGCTGCTCTATTAATGATAGCAACAATGGCATTATCTAGTGCAGCTTGTTCAAATAGTAAAACAGAAGGAAAACCGGAAGCGCAGGCAAAAGTAGCACCAGTTGAAAAAAATGGTGATAAAACTGTAATTCGTTTTTGGCATGCGATGGGTGGAAAAACACAAGGCGTGCTAGATGGGCTTGTTGCAGACTATAATAAGTCGCAAAATAAATACGAGATAAAGGCGGAGTTCCAAGGGACATATGAAGAGTCTTTAACGAAATTTAGAACGATGTCTGCTACGAAAGAAGCGCCAGCCCTTGTTCAGTCGAGTGAAATTACAACAAAATATATGATTGATAGTAAAAAGATTACGCCAATTGATAGTTGGATAAAAAAAGATAAGTACGATACTTCAAAGTTGGAAAAAGCAATTACAAATTATTATTCAGTTGATGGAAAAATATATTCTATGCCATTTAATTCATCTACACCAGTATTAATTTATAATAAAGATGCTTTCGCAAAGGCGGGCTTAGATCCAGAGAAAGCTCCAAAAACATATGCGGAATTACAAGAAGCAGCGAAAAAGTTAACGATTAAAGAAGGCGGAAATGTAAAACAATATGGATTTTCAATGCTGAATTATGGTTGGTTCTTTGAAGAATTGTTAGCGACACAAGGCGCTTTATATGTAGATAATGAAAATGGTCGTAAAGATGCTGCAAAGAAAGCTGTATTTAACGGTAAAGAAGGACAGAAAGTATTTGGGATGCTAGATGAGTTAAATAAAGCTGGTGCACTAGGAAAGTATGGAGCAAGTTGGGATGATATTCGTGCGGCGTTCCAGTCTGGACAAGTTGCTATGTATTTAGATTCTTCAGCAGGTGTTCGTGATTTAATTGATGCATCTAAGTTTAATGTAGGCGTTTCATATATTCCATACCCAGAAGATTCAAAACAACATGGTGTTGTTATTGGTGGAGCATCATTATGGATGACGAATATGGTTTCAGAAGAAACACAACAAGGTGCTTGGGACTTTATGAAATATTTAACGAAGCCAGACGTACAAGCAAAATGGCATACTGCAACAGGCTACTTCTCTATTAATCCAGATGCATATAATGAACCATTAGTAAAAGAGCAATATGAAAAATATCCACAGTTAAAAGTAACAGTAGATCAATTGCAAGCGACGAAACAATCTCCAGCAACACAAGGTGCTTTAATTAGTGTATTCCCAGAATCACGAGATGCAGTTGTAAAAGCATTAGAAGCAATGTATGACGGAAAGAATAGTAAAGAAGCGTTAGATGAAGCTGCAAAAGCTACAGATAGAGCAATTAGCATTTCAGCTCGTACGAGTCAAAAATAAGAGAAAGCCGTATCCGAAAAAGGATACGGCTTTTTTTAGGAGATAAGGGATCAAAAAAATGAAGAAGTCTTATCTCTTTTATATGAGTAAAGGGTCTAGAATGAATCTTGTCCTTTTCATTATTTGTTTAACTCCATTGCAACTTGTTTGCCATTTACGAAAACCTCTGCTACTGCTACCATAACTTCCATCACTTTTTTCATATCTCATCTCTCCTTGTTTTTTGTTTCATTTCTTACTTTTAGTATAAGGAAATATAGCAATCGCAACCATCGAATTGGATGACAAGAGACTTACATTGTTGTAAGGATAATCGTTGTATCTGTAATAAATACGGTTTTAATCTACAATTCTGAAGTTTCTGTCGTTTTGAACTGTAATTAGAAAGAGGGGTGATAATATGAAAAGAATTCTTGTTATTAGTGATATTCATGGAGAAATAGAAAAGTTCGAACAGTTACTGGAAGAAGCTCAATACGATGCAAAACAGGATCAATTAATTTTACTGGGAGATTATGTGGATCGTGGTCCAAATGCGCGTGCAGTAATTGAAAAAGTAAAAGAGTTAAAAGAAGATGGAGCCTTCGTTCTAAAGGGCAATCATGAAGATATGATGATTAAGGCGTTAACGACTGATGAGGAACGTTCATGGAACCATTGGGTAAAAAGGAATGGTGGAGACAAGACGTTATACAGCTATGGATTTGTAGAAGAAGATATTGTGGTTAATGAGGGGAATTTCCAAAAAAAGATTTTACAATCTCGTGTATTAGATGAACATGTAAAGTTTATTCAGGAATTAGATCATTACATTGAAACAGAAAAGTATATATTTGTACATGCTGGTGTTGAGCCATTGAAACGAGTTTCTGAATGTGAACCATATACGTTAATGTGGATTCGTAATGAGTTTCATAGTGGGTATAGTGGTGAAAAGGTTGTTGTATTTGGTCATACGGAAACAAAAACGCTTCACGGTAGTGAGAATTGTGGCGTATATTTTGGGAGCAATCGTATTATAGGAATTGATGGCGGTGCTGTATATGGCGGCCAGCTAAATTGTTTAGAATTGCCGAGCAAAAGGGTATATGTAGTGAAAAATTGAAAGAGATAAGGGAAATCTTATTTCTTTCAATTTTTTATTAAGGTAAATTTAAGGAAGAGTCTTTATAATTAATCTTTAAAATTCTGTATCAAGAAAAAGTGTAGAAAGAACGAATTAAAAATGAAGTTACAAAATATGATTATATTCTTTTGTTAGGAAAAGCAGGAATGTGATTATAAATAGAATCGAACGATATGGTGGAAGGTGAGAATATGCGCTTACTCGTAGTAGAAGATAATGCTTCTTTATTAGAGTCCATTGTCCAAATATTATGCGATGAATTTGAAGTAGATACAGCATTGAATGGAGAAGATGGATTATTTCTAGCATTACAAAATATATATGACGCTATTTTACTTGATGTGATGATGCCAGAAATGGACGGTTTTGAAGTAATTCAAAAAATACGTGATGAAAAGATTGAAACACCTGTCTTATTTTTGACAGCGAGAGATTCTTTAGAAGATCGCGTGAAAGGGTTGGATTTTGGCGGGGATGACTATATCGTTAAGCCGTTTCAGGCCCCAGAATTAAAAGCAAGAATTCGTGCTTTATTAAGGCGAAGTGGTAGTTTAACAACGAAGCAGACTATTCGATATAAAGGGATTGAACTGTTTGGAAAAGATAAAGATGTTCAAGTAGATGGACAAAGTATGAAGTTAACATTAAAACAATATGAGCTTCTAGAGTACCTCGTTCAAAATAGCGGAAAGATTTTAATGCGTGAACAAATTTTTGATCGTGTTTGGGGATTTGATTCAGATACGACAGTGGCAATTGTAGAAGTGTATGTACATCATTTACGTAAAAAATTAGAGCCATTCGGTTATCAGAAAGATATTCAAACCGTTAGAGGTATTGGATATATATTAAAAGAACAATGAACAAGGGAAGTATGTTTCAGAAGACGCGTATTCGATTGACTATATTGAATTCATTAGTATTTATCATTTTGATAGGCGTATTAGGTAGTATCATTTATTCTTACACATATAAGCGTATTTATAGTGGAGTAAATGAATCGATAGAAAAAGCCGTTCAACATAGAAAGAATGCAGATGATAAAAAACTACCTAAAAAAATTAGGGGATATCCTCCAATTGGGGATCCAAGGATAATGGAGTTAACTTGGATGGGAAACACGGTGGAGATAGATATTGAAAACGGCAAACGTCGTTTTATCTTTGAAGATAATTTGGAAAAGTTTTCTCCAAATAAATTAGGAACTTTGCAAGATATAGAAGTACAAGGACAATATTTTAGAATATTTGCATTTCAGAAAGATGCAAAAATAGTTCAAATTGCAAGGGATATAACAGCTGAAAAAGAAATGTTACATACTTTATTTTTAATTCTTGTGATAGGTTGTAGCGTAGGAAGTTTATGTGCAATAGGAATTGGCTTTTTCTTAGCTGGCAGGGCACTTGTACCCATTCAAAATTCATGGGAAAAACAGCAGCAATTCGTTTCTGATGCATCACATGAACTAAGGACACCCCTTGCAGTTATTCAATCAAAAACAGATGTTTTATTCCAGTCACCATCCGCTACGATAGAAGAAAAAGCGATGGATATTTCTACAATTTCAAAAGAATGTAGGCGGTTATCAAAACTCGTTAGTAATTTATTATTGCTAGCACGTTCTGATTCTAATCAAATTGAGATGGATAAGAAAACATTTGAACTCGATAAATTGTTAGAAGAAATAGTAGCTCCATATAAGGAGATTGCTTCTTATCAAGAAAAAGAAATGATATTAAAAGTAGAACGTGGCGTATCTTTTATGGGTGATAGAGAGCGGATTCATCAAATGATGGTCATATTGTTAGATAATGCGATGAAGTATACGAATGAAGGTGGTCATATTCAAATCGATTGTACGCAAATGAACAGTTCAATTCGTATACGAGTGAAAGATGATGGGATAGGAGTGAAAGATGAGGATATCCCAAAACTATTTAATCGTTTTTATCAAGGGGATAAAGCGAGAAGTGCGTCAGAAGGAGCGGGATTAGGCCTTTCAATCGCGAACTGGATTGTAGAAAAGCATTATGGGAAAATATTAGTAGAGAGCAGATGGGGAGAGGGTACTTGTTTTGAAGTGATTCTTCCGAAAAACCAAAGAATATAAGTGAGAAGACGATCTTGTTTTTACAAGGTCGTCTTTTTTTAAGGGAAAGTTAAGAAACTATTTTTAACATGTATTATATACGGAAAGTTCGCCCTATAAAGAAGCGATTATAAAAAGGTATTTGAGTAGATTACATCGATCATAATATAGTATTAAAATTTTATGGGAATGATGGAAAAGAAAGTGTAAGAGGGAGGAATTAATTTTGAAAAAGAAAATGATGACGGTATTCACTATTGGAGTAATGAGTTTAAGTATATTAGGGGGTGCCTCTCCTTCTGAAACATCAAAAGGAAAGACAGATTACAAGCAGCGCAGCAAAGAACAATTAAACAATGGAAAGATACATGCTGTGCATACAGAAGAAAAGGCGGAGAATTTAGGGATTGAAACGGCAGGGAAAGAACAAATTACGCTAGAAAAAGAAATCCATGAGACGGAAGTAGGAAGAGAAGCAGAACAGTTAGGAATTTCGATTGAAGGAAAAGATGTTGGAACTCTTTCAGAAGAAATCTATGAAACAAAAGTGAAGCAAGAAGCGTTAAAACTAGGCATATCAATAGAAAATACATCAATTGTAAATTTGATTACTCAAATTAATACGATTAAAATTAGCGATGAAGCGGATAAATTAGGTATTTCAACAAATGGAAAAGAAATAGAGGAAATTGCGGAAGAAATCTATGGAACGAAAGTAAGAGAGGAAGCAGGGAAGTTAGGGATTTCACAAAAAGGAAAAGAGATAGAAGAGTTAGCACAAGAAGTGTACGAACAAAAAGTGCAAGAAGAGGCAAAAAAATATCATATTGATTTGTATGGGAAAGATATATATCAAGTATTAAGTGAAATTAATGAACAAAAGGTGTTACAAATGGCAGATGAACTTAATATGGATAAAACGAATATGAACACTCAAGAACTAGCAGAAAAAATAAAAAAAGATCAGCCTGAAAAAGGAAAAGAACTAAATTTTGTACCGGTAATTCGCACGGATGCGGACGCGTTTTATTCGTATTTAACGAACTAAGAAGGGTAACTAACTGTTACGATTTATTTAACCAATTATAACGAAAGTTAATTAAATATATCAGTAAGCCCTGCTAGTCA
>NZ_JAQFUY010000040.1:0-31711 GCF_027716745.1 Bacillus cereus group sp. Bc010 | reverse complement strand
GTTTATTTGATTCTTCTTTCTGCTTCTCTACTTCTTCCTCTGCTTTACTTCCTTCTTCTTTCGGCTTCTCTACTTCTGTCTCTGGTTTATTTGATTCTTCTTTCTGCTTCTCTACTTCTTCCTCTGCTTTACTTCCTTCTTCTTTCGGCTTCTCTACTTCTTCCTCTGCTTTACTTCCTTCTTCTTTCGGCTTCTCTATCTCTGATTCCGGCTTACTCGCTTCTTCTTTTGGTTTCTCTACTTCCGCCTCTGCTTTACTTCCTTCTTCTTTTGGCTTCTCTACTTCTTCCTCTACTTGGTCTAATTTCTCTACAATATTTTGTACAACTTCACCACTAAACCATATAAGAAGCCCAAACTGCTTAGTTCCATCAAAAGCAAAATCGTATTTCTTCTCACCTGTTGTTGTCCATACGATAGTGCCATCATCTTCATTTAAGATTCCGCCTTCACTTTTCAGATTAATATCTTCAAGTGGTTCACCTTCTACATCATGAACTGGAATTTTCACTACTTGATTTACTTGTGCATCTTCTAATTTAATCTTCTGTCTTCTAATATCAATTGTCGACCACTGAGATAGTTGGATAATCGGTCTTACATCTTGAATTTCATTTCCAGGAAGTTTTAAACCAATTAATTCTAACATTGAAGAAAACACAGAAATATCTTTAATTTTATTATCCGATAAATCTAACCACTGTAAATTTGCTAATTTACTTAATGGCGTTACATCTACTACTTTATTTCCTATAATTTCAAGTGAGTTTAATTTATTTATATTGCTGATTTCTTCTAAACCACTAATATTATTATGATTTACTACTAATTTGTCTAATTCATTTAATTGAGAAATTCCTTCCAAATCAGCATTTCCAATTTTATTATTGGATATATTCAAAATCTTTAAAGTGTTTATTTTGAATAATTCTTTAGCATTTTTAACATTGTTATTGCTTATATTTAAATTTTCAAGTTGTGTTAATGAACTTATCGGCTGCATATCTTCAATTTCATTATTGGATAAATCTACTATTTTTAAATTTCTCAAACTCGAGATAAAACTCGTATTTTTCAATCCAAAGTTCTGTAGCGTAAGCTCTTCCAGATTTGTCATAAACTCTATTCCACCAACATCTGTTATTCCTTGCTTTTCTCCATCAGCCATTTTAAATTTCTTAATTGTTAATAAATCTTCCTTTGTAATAGGCATATCTAAATTTTTTCTCTCAAAATTATGTTTGTTCATATATCGTTTTAAGTTTTTATCTTTGATTACATTGTCACTTTCTTCACGTTGTTCAACAATTTTTTGAACTACCATTCCATGGAATCTTATTTTGCTTTCAGCAGGAGCAGCTTCTAACTTAAATTCATACATTTTTTCACCTAAACTATCCCACTTTATAAATCCATTTGCAATACTTCCACTCTCACTCTTCCATTGAATTGTTTGAATAGGATCGCCTTTTAAATCGTATACAGGAATTGCAATATTACTATTTATATAACCTTCATCTAAAAAAACTTTTTGCCTTTGGACATCTATGCGAATTTTTTCACCCAATTCTTGTATAGGTCTTATATCACGAATCTCATTTGTTGCAAGCTTTAAATCATATAAATTCTTCAAATTGCTCAACGATGTTATGTCGGAAATATAATTTTCTTCTAAGTTTAATGCTTGTAAACTAGTTGATTTAGATAATGACGCAATATCTTGTATTTCATTATTTTTAAGGTTAAGTTCAGCCAAACTATCCAGTTTACTAATCGGTTCAATATTTTCAATCCCATTATTTTCAGCAGCTAAGGTACTTAACTTATTTAATTGCTCAATACCTGTAAAATCACTAACCTGATTAGAACTAATATATAATTTTCTTAAATTTGATAATGTATACAGTGGCTTAATATCTTTAATTTTATTACTTGTTAAATCAATTGTTCGAATTTTTTTCAGCTGATTTAACGGTGTTACATCAACAATTTTATTATTTTGTAAATGAAGTGTGTCTAACCTCTCTAGGTTTGCAATCGGTTCAATATTTTCAATTTTATTACCGGAAAGATTAACTTGTTTTAATTTCTTCAAATGTGAAACTGCCCCTATATTTCTCACTTCAGATCCTTCTAGCGTTAACTTCTCTAGATTTTCCATATTCTCTAAACCTTTTAAACTACTAATCCCTTGGCCAGAGTATATGATCAATTCTTTTACTTCAGCTAAGTCTTCTTTTTTTATAGGTTCGTTTACATCCTTTCTGTTTAATGCATATTTATTAATAGCTTGTTGTAATTTTTTATCTACTATTACATTTTGTGTTCCATCATTTTGTTGTTGTTCTTGTTCATCTTCATTATCTTCTATATCATCATCTTCTACGTATGTTTTTAAGTTCACATCAAAATCTATTTGGAAGTTCTTATCATAGCCTAAAGTTGGAATTAAAATATGCATTTGCATACCGTATCTTTTTCCTAATTCCTTCACCTCAAACTGTATAACTTTCGTCCCATGCTTTCTTTTATCCTCTGATAATACTTTCACATCTTGGAATACACCTGGATTGTTCACATCTTCAACCTTAAGATATTCAAAGAAATCACTATCTTTTAATGTCGCCGTAATAATCCTTTTTCCATTTTCAATCGTTAATTTAGGATTTTTTATATAAACTGTTGCGTATGATTCTTCATCTGAATTTTGTTTGTATGCTTTAATCACAGCATCAAAAGCATATTTACTTACATTCTGTCCAGCCTTACTTTCTGCCGCTACAGTGGACGCCAATGCCGGCGTTGAATATACCGCAAACGGCAACGATAACGTCGCCGCTATTAACATTGCATTTATATGTTTTCTTTTATTTCTTTTCAACTTTACATCTCCTCCAAAATATATAATTCAAAATGTAATCATTTCTCGAATAAATGATAATGATTTTCATTATCATTGTCAACTAAAAAAATAAAAAGTTTACAAAAAAATAACCCCTTAAAAAGGGGTTATGCCATTTTCTCTCCTGATTCTTCTCTAAAAAAGCTCTTCATCGCATGGAATACATCTGCTTTTTGCTTTAAAATATAATATCTGAAGTTTTCATCTTTAATATTTTTATAGGCTGACATGAGGGTACTATGGCGGTTGTACTGATTCACTTCCCCATACCCAAACATATTACACTTCTTCATTAATTCTTCAACAAGTTTTACACATCTAGCATTATCTGAAGTTAAATTATCACCGTCTGAAAAATGGAATGGATAAATATTATAGCGGTCTGGTGAGTATTTATTATCAATTAGCTCGAGTGCTTTTTTGTATACAGAAGAACAAATTGTTCCGCCACTTTCTCCTTTTGAGAAAAACTCTTCCTCTGGAACTACTTTTGCCTCCGTATGATGGGCAATAAATTCAATATCTACTGTTTCATACTTTGTGCGTAGAAATCTCGTCATCCAGAAAAAGAAGCTCCGTGCCATATATTTCTCCCATATTCCCATCGATCCACTTGTATCCATCATCGCTAATACAACAGCTTTTGAATCTGGCTTTAACACTTCATTCCAAGTACGAAACTTTAAGTCTTCTTGGTGAATCGGATGAAAAGATGCTTTACCACGCATCGCATTTCGTTTATATGCGGATATCATCGTTCTTTTCTTATCAATGTTGCCCCATAATCCTGTTTTTCTAATGTCATTAAATTCAACATGCTCAATTCGGTTTTCATCCATTTCTTTTCTCTTTAAATTAGGTAATTCTAATTCTTTGAAAAATGCTTGCTCTAATTCTAAAATAGAGACTTCAGCTTCATAATAATCTTCTCCAGCCGCATCCCCTGCTCCTTGCCCTTTTCCTGGTCCTTTTTGCTTTTGACCACCTGATCCATCTCTCGCAACGACATCACCAACTTTGCTGTCACCATTTCCTTGCCCAACGTGTTTGTTTTTATCATAATTGTACCTAATCTTATATTCATCTAAAGAACGAATCGGTATTTTTACAACATCCTTACCATTAGACATAACAATGCTTTCTTCTGTTACAAGATCGGGTAAATTATTCTTAATTGCCTCTTGTACTTTCTCTTGATGGCGTTGTTGGTCGTCATATCCTTTGCGATGGAGGGACCAGTTTTCCTGTGAAATCGTATAATTTGGTTGGTTTTCTTCACCCATTTCTTTCCCTCCTTACTGTAATTGTCTTCCTATATGAACAGTAAGCTAGAAATTTTGTTTTATACTGTGCCAGCTAGAATGAAAGGTAACTGCCCATCGAAAATCATCCCATAAACATATATAACGTTTTTCATATAATACTCCGAGCATCCTAAACAAAATTTTGCCACTCACATACTAGAAAAGAATCATTCAGCCTTTGATAAGAAAGAAACACAATGCATAGTTGCACACATTTACACTTTGCAACATATTGTATTGTGTTGGCTTTTTTCGTATGAATGGTTGGTTACTCTATCATATGCATATTGTAAAAATAATTGACAATAAATTCATAAAATTGCATCTTAATTTATTATATTTGGACAAGGTATGACACTTTACACATATGAATGGATAATAAAACGCTGTCCCGCAAAATACAAGAGACAGCGTTTTGTTATCAAACTATCGGTTTAGCAGGCTACCTACATAGCGTAATAATTCATTCGCAGATGAAGAATTATAGCCGTGCTCATCAATTAAGCGTGCAACAACATCATTAATTTTCTTAAGCTGATTTTCGTCTGGTGTTTTCGTTGATGTTGTAATTTTCACTATATCTTTTAAATCAGCAAATAGTTTTTTCTGAATTGCTTCGCGAAGGCGCTCATGTGAGTTATAATCAAAGCGTTTTCCTTTACGCGCATAAGCAGAAATGCGAATTAAAATTTCTTCACGGAATGCTTTTTTTGCATTTTCTGAAATTCCAATTTGCTCCTCAATTGAGCGCATTAGCTTTTCATCTGGACTCATTTCTTCACCTGTTAATGGGTCACGTAATTTTGATTTATTGCAATATGCTTCAACGTTATCTAAGTAATTATCCATAAGTGTCTTCGCTGATTCTTCATATGAATACACAAATGCTTTTTGTACTTCTTTCTTCGCAATTTCATCATATTCTTTTCTTGCTAATGAGATGAAATTCATATAACGCTCTCGATCTTCATTACTAATTGACGGATGCTGATCCAACCCGTCTTTTAGCGATCTAAGTACATCTAATGCGTTAATAGATGGTACCTCTTTTCGAATAATTGTAGAAGAAATTCGGTTAATCACATAACGAGGATCAATACCGCTCATGCCCTCATCTTGATATTCACGTTGCAGCTCTTCTATATCAATCGCATTATAACCTTCTACCGTTTCTCCATCATATAAACGCATCTTTTTAATTAAATCAATATCCGGACGCTTCGGATCTTTTAAACGAGTTAAAATTGTAAACATTGCTGCAACGCGAAGTGTGTGTGGCGCAATGTGAACATTGGACACATCACTTTCACGAATCATTTTTTCATAAATATGTTCTTCTTCACTTACTCGTAAATTATATGGAACTGGCATTACAATAATTCTTGAGTGTAATGCTTCATTTTTCTTATTTGCTATGAAAGAGCGATACTCCGTTTCATTCGTATGCGCTACAATTAATTCATCTGCTGAAATAAGCGCAAATCTTCCCGCTTTGAAATTCCCTTCTTGCGTAAGCGATAATAAATGCCATAAAAACTTCTCGTCGCATTTTAACATCTCTTGGAATTCCATCATCCCACGGTTTGCCTTATTTAATTCCCCATCGAAGCGATACGCTCGTGGATCTGATTCTGAACCATATTCTGCGATTGTAGAAAAGTCTAGACTACCTGTTAAATCGGCAATATCTTGTGATTTAGGATCAGACGGGCTAAATGTACCAATCCCTGTACGGCGATCTTCCGAGAAGAAAATACGCTCTACAACTACATCCTCAATTCTCGAACCATATTCTTGTTCTAGACGCATAACGTTGAGTGGTGATAAATTCCCTTCAATTCTAACTCCATACTCATCAAAGAAATCATCCCGTAAATGGTGCGGAATTAAATGAAGTGGATCCTCATGCATTGGGCATCCTTTAATTGCAAAAATTGCTCCTCGATCTGTTCGTGAATATGTTTCTAATCCTCGTTTCAACATCGTAACTAATGTTGATTTCCCTCCACTAACAGGACCCATTAATAATAAAATACGTTTTCTAACATCTAATCGTTTTGCAGACGGATGAAAATATTCCTCTACAAGACGTTCTAAAGCATCCTCTAACCCAAATAGCTGATTACTAAAGAAGTTATACTTTCTTCTACCATCAACTTCTTCAATTCCAGCATCTTTTATCATATTGTAAATGCGAGAGTGTGCTGTTTGAGCCACCCATGGTCTTTCCTTCACAAGCTCCAAATACTCCGCAAACGTACCTTCCCATTGTAAGCGTTCTTCTGCTTCTCGATGCTGTTCAATTTTTTTTAGAATATCCATTATAGCTCCTCCCCCATCTCCTTGTTCAATCGGATTATTATAAAAGGTATGCTAGGATGTCCTTAAACATTCTTTAAATCAAAATGAAATATACAGTAGTGCTATAAAATTCTCTCCAAAATTCAAAGAAAATTCTGTATAATATAGGTATTAAAGTTTTTACACCTCTATTCATTTTAAATAAATTCTTTTCTTCCAAGAACATTACATACATTTCGATTCATATTTCAGATTCGTAAACTGAAAAATAGGAGGGATATTAGTATGAAATTATTATTAATTTTAGGTGTATCACTCACATTTCTTACAGCTATTTTTACATCTGGTTACAATGATAAACCCGGTACACATAAAAAGTGATGTGCTTCTTAGCACATCACTTTTTTTATCAATTATTTATAATACACATTTTCCACATCATATTTTGATAAAGGGCGGCTATAATAATAACCTTGTACAAACTTCACATTCTTTTCCTTCAAAAATTGTATTTGTTCCGCTTTTTCTACCCCTTCTGCAATTACATTCAATTCCAACGTATGAGCTAAATGAATAATTGCAGCCGTAATATTCGTATCGCGTTCATCTACATGTATGCCTTCCATAAAAGAACGATCAATTTTTAAAGTATCAATTGGATACGTTTTTAAATAACTTAAAGATGAATATCCTGTACCAAAATCATCTAAATGAATCTTTAAATTTTGTTCTTTTAATTGTAGCAATACTCTTTTCGATATATCTTTATGTATAAGGGCTCCTTCTGTAACCTCTATCGCTAATAAATGGGCTGGTACATTGTACTTATGTAAAGCTCGTGTAATCATCTCTATTAATGTAATAGAGCGAAAATGCCTGGCTGAAATATTAACTGCAATTGGGACAACTTCATATCCTTTATTTAACCATTCGCGTATTTGTCGACACACTTCATTTACTACCCATTCATCAAGCTTAATAATAAATCCTGTTCTTTCTGCTAGCGGAATAAATTGGTTGGGAGAGACAAATCCTAATTCTTTATTCTCCCATCTTATTAAAGCCTCCATACTAGCTATTTTTTTCGTTTCAATATTAATTTGCGGCTGATAATATAAGAAGAATTCATTTTTTTCTATAGCACGATGTAATTGGTTTTCTATTATAAATCTTTGTTCACGCTCACAATCTAACCCGCTGCAATAAAAATGATAATGCCCTTTTCCTTTTTCTTTTGCTTTTTCCAAAGCAGCATCAACTCTTTGGAATAATATTTTTTCATCTTCTCCATCTGTTGGAGCCATTACAATTCCGATTGACGCACTTAAATACACGTCCTCTTCTTCGATTACAAAATGTTCACTAATCCTTTTCAGTATGTTTTTGGCAACTCCCTCTACACGTTCTTTCGTTATATTTTCTATTAACATAACAAATTGATCATCGTGTTCTCTAAATAAGTGCATACCAGCTATTTCAAAACTGCTTAAACATTCTGTAACTTTTTGTAATACTTTATCTCCTTCTTTATGGCCAAAAGTATCATTAATAAGATGAAATTCATCTAAATCTATAAAAACAAGCGCAAACTCTATATTATCATTCAACAAAGTATTTAACTTATTTGCACATGAAATTCTATTCATTAATCCTGTTAACTGGTCATAGTAAGCTAAATATTCCGTTCTCATCTCATTTAATACTTGCCTTGTAACATCTCTCGTAACAATATATACTCCAACAATTTCACCATTTACAATAATCGGAATCGTCCTCAGAGAAATATATAGCTCGTACCCTTCTTTATGAATATACTTCTTTGAAACAATTTGCTTCGCTTTTCCTTGCATGGATCCTTTAAATATACTTTGAAAATCTTTTTCATATTCTTTATTAATAAATTCAAAGATAAATTTATTATTTAATTCTTCATATCGATATCCAAATATTTCATACGTTGCTGGATTCGCGTATGTAATTCTACCTATAGAATCTATAGATATAATGGAGTCATTATTATATTCTAGTAATGACTTAAATAACATTTGTTTTTCCTCTATTTCAATCTTCTCCTCAATTTGAGCTGTAATATCCCTCGTAATACAAATAATAAACTGACATACTCCTTCTTCATCAAATACAGGATTAAGTGAAGATTCATAATGTAAATTACCAGTTGGTAAACTAACTACATCACAAAAGGTATGTGCTTTTACTTCGCTCGCTACTTTTGCATATTGCACTTGCAATATTTCCGCCGTATCTTTCGGCAATACTTCAGAAAACGTTTTTCCATAACATTCTTCGCTTAGCTTTGCATAATCCATACCTATCTTATTTACATAAATATATGTAAAGGTTTCATCATCCATAACTTTCACAATAAATACTAAATCTTGAATAGCATGTAATAATC
This sequence comes from Bacillus cereus group sp. Bc010, assembly GCF_027716745.1. NCBI lineage: Bacteria > Bacillati > Bacillota > Bacilli > Caryophanales > Bacillaceae > Bacillus > Bacillus cereus group sp. Bc010. Next base: position 22,788 of record NZ_JAQFUY010000040.1, on the reverse strand, counting down.
CTCTTCTTATTAAATCCATATCTATCATACTTAAAAAGGTATTTTGATTACGATATTGTTCCTTCATATTTATCTCAACCTGTCTGATCTATTTTTATTCATATATCACCATTCTATATGACTATGTACCCTTTTTTAAATGTATGATTCCATATTTATTTTTAGAAAAAAAGTCGCCATATGGCGACTTTTAATAAACAATTTCTAAATCTAATCCTGGATAATTTTGTTGACGGAACGCTTCATAAATTAAAATAGCTGCTGTATTTGATAAATTTAATGAACGCACTTTATCAGTCATTGGAATACGTAAACAATGATCGAAATTTTCTTCGATTACATTAGCTGGTAAACCGTTCGTTTCTCTTCCAAATACAAAGTAGTAATCCTTCTCACGTTTACTATAATCAAACGCTGTATGAGCTTTCTCGCCATACTTTGTTAAATAGAAGAACTCACCGTCTTTATTTTTCTCATAAAACTCTTCAATTGAATCATAATACGTAATTTTCACGTGCTGCCAATAATCTAATCCTGCACGCTTTAACATTTTATCATCCGTTGAAAATCCAAGCGGTCTAATCAAATGCAATTCTGTTCCAGTTGCTGCACAAGTACGAGCAATATTTCCTGTATTTGCTGGAATTTCTGGTTGATATAAAACAACATGTACTCCCACGCGATATTCACCTCTGTTTTTTGTCTACTACGTATTATACCACTTGAGCGAAAAATCTCTACCCATTAATAATATGAAAGAATTTATATTTCATTTGTGGTGTATATTTACTAGAATCTTCATAGTTCCAATAACGCCGACGGCTATTCGCTGAATGTGCATTTACAAGTGGCATACCATCTGCGTCTTTTGCTACTACAATCGTCGTATGATTCCACCTACCATCATCCTCGAAATCATAAGCGATGACATCACCAAGAATAAGGTCCTCTGGCCTTTCTACAGCTTCAGCTCGAAGTCCTGATGTAGCACCTGACAAATACCAATAAAAAGAGTGTGCAACAGCCCAGCTCCAACTCCACTGATTCTCCCTTTGCCACCATCCTTTGCGAATATTAGGATATCCATTCATTGGTACTTCTCCAGTATGAAGACATTGAGAAATAAAATTCGTACAATTATCAGGGAAATTACGATATGCAGGGTTTCGATCATCCCACCAACGCTCTGCATATTTAACTGCCTCTAAACGGTTGTACTGATAGGAACCGTACTTCTCTTTTGTAACTTCCCTTTCTAATGTCTCACTCATTCCAACTGCTTCTGGCACTTCAATAGCATAATCACCTATTATCCGGCTATTATTTAAACAAACTCTTCGTTTTAATTGTTCCTCTTCAATATAAAATAATTCTTTATGCTTAATTAAATATTTAAAATGTATTTGATAATCAATTTCTTGATGATTGCTATTATTGAATTGCCTCATAAAAGAAACGTCCGCAGTTGCTTTTACTATCTCTACATTACGCTTTTGAAATAATTGTTTCTTTCTCTTTGCTATTTGTAATAAATCTTCAGCAATACCATCTACATTTGTTCGTTTCTCTGTTATATATGCTAAAAAGTGTTGGACTTGCTTTTCAATATTTATTTTTACAACCATTTCGTCTCCCTCCCATATTACAATATGAAAAAGGGAGATATTATCTACTCTTTTTTCTGCGCTAACAATTCAAGTCCGCGATTCATTTCATGAAGAACCTCTTCGTCTTTCTCACGTTGCATCGCTTTTTCAATAGCTTCGCCCACGCCGTCTCCACCAATTTTCCCAAGCGCCCACGCTGCTGTTCCGCGAAGTACTGGTCTTGGATCGTCTTTCATAACACCAATTAAATCAGGAATTGCTGATGCCTCTTTAAAATGCGCAAGTGCCAAAATTGCATTTCGTTGCAACGGTTTTTTACCTCTCCATGAACCAGACATAATTCCATATTTCTCTTTAAAATCACGATTGCTAATTGTTAAAAGTGGTGTTAATAACGGCTTAACTAACTCAGGATCTGGTTCCATCTCAGGGTGATTATGAAAATCCATTCCTTTATTTTTCGGACAAACTGTCTGACACGTATCACATCCATAAATACGATTACCTATTTTGTCGCGATACTCTTCCGGTAGGAATCCTTTCGTCTGTGTTAAAAATGCTATACACTTCTTCGAATCTAACTGTCCTCCTTGTATTAAAGCACCTGTAGGACAAATATCAATACACTTTGTACAGCTCCCGCATTGATCTTCTATCGGCTGATCTGGTGGGAATGGAACGTTTGTAATCATTTCTCCTAAATATACATACGAACCAAATTCAGGTGTAATAATAGAGCAGTTCTTACCGCTCCATCCAATACCAGCACGCTCTGAAACAGCTCGATCGCTTAATTCACCCGTATCAACCATTGACTTAACTTCTATATCGGGAAGTTTTTCGATTAAATATGCTTCTAATTTCTGCAAACGATCTCGTAAAACTAGATGATAATCTTGTCCCCAAGAAGCACGACAAAAAATTCCACGGCGTTCTCCACGCTTACTTAATGGTGCATTTTTTAATTTTGAAGGATACGCTAATGCAATCGCAATAATTGATTTTGCACCAGGTAATAAAAGCTGTGGATTCGTTCTCTTTTCTATATCAGGCTCTTCAAATCCAGATTGATAATTTAATTGTTGCTGCTGGATTAACCGCTGCTTTAATTCTTCAAATGGTGAAGCACTAGCAAAGCCTATTTTATCTATACCAATCGTTTTACTATACGCAATGACATCTTGCTTTAATTGTTCAAAATCCATTCCTAATCGCCTCCTCAGATGAATCCATCCTTTATGTAACGATCTATTGGTTAGCAATTCACTTTTGGAATACTATTCTTTACTTCTATTTTCGCATAAAATACTGTTTTCCAAACATTAAAAAACGCAATGCCTCGTTTATCTCGGAAACGAAACACTGCGTTGATCACAATTTATAGAAAAACATTTAATAAAATTTGGAGCGGGTGAAGAGAATCGAACTCTCGACCAGAGCTTGGAAGGCTCTTGTTTTACCACTAAACTACACCCGCAAATATGAAATACATATAAGATATTAGAATAACTTATGTAAAGTAGTATAGCATGTAAAAAAAGCGGAAGCAAGAATTTTATCGAAAAAAGTCGAAAAAGTGATGAGTAGCTCATCACTTTTTCAATTCTTTATCAATCGCCTTCTTCATACTATCGAAATCAGGATTTGCAAGATTTCCGTTTATATATACTGAAGGAGCACCTTGAACTTTTAATTTTTGAGCACGATCTGAATCTTTACGTACTTTTTCTTTTATTTCTTTACTGTGTAAATCTTTCTTAAATTGATCTACATCAACTTTCGGAAGCTTCTCTTTCACAATGTTAAGAAGTAATTCTTCTGTAATCCATTCTTCCGTATCTTTCTTTTGACTTTGATAAATCTCATCATAGAAAGTCCAGAATGAATCTTTATCTTGTTTATAAATTGCTTCACCAGCTGCTGCACCTAAATCAGAGTCTTTCCCAATAAACGGAAAATTAATAAAGTATAACTGCACTTTACCTTTATCAATATACTCTTCTTTTAATCGTGGCAATACTGTTACATCCCAAGTACGACAAGCAGGACATTTGAAGTCTCCAAATTCAACTACCTTAACCGGAGCATCATCTTTCCCTAAAGATTGTTGTGTGGAATAAGCAAACATCTCATTCCCTTTATCTTTTTTGTCATTTATGATGCTATACGCAATCGTTCCGATCACAATCAATACTGCAATGGAAAAAACTATACCAAGAGCCATGAGTTTGTTCGATGATTTCATATACATTCCTCTTTAATTTCATATTCTGTATACAGCATTGTACACAATACACATAATATCAACACTTATATACGTCACGCAATGAACACGCTCACATAAATTACAAAAACACAATAATTGTGACGATATTGTGTCACGATTTGTCACAATTTATTCAAAAAAAAGAAGCTCCTATGTAGGAACTTCCATTAGCTTACTGCTTTTTCACGAGCACTATTTAACATCGACTGCTCTGTTTTTATATCATGACGAATGACTAACTTCTCACTAACTGCTTGCACATACTCATCATGATTGATATAGCCTTCTTTCTCCATCAATCTCAAAACGACATTTCGTCTCTCTACGGCCTTATCATAATTTTGTACCGGTGAGTAATAAGCAGGTGCCTTTACTACAGCAGCCATCATTGCACTTTCAGCCAATGTTAATTGGCTCACCTTTTTACCAAAGTATAGGTTTGCTGCTTTTTCAATTCCCCATGCTCCTTCTCCGTAATAAATATTACTTACATATAATTTTAAAATTTCATCCTTTGTAAATGTACGTTCAATTTTTTTGGTATAAAAAATTTCTTTCCACTTGCGAGAAAATGTACGTTCATTCGTTAAAAAAGCATTTTTTGATAACTGTTGTGTAATTGTGCTACCACCTTGCACAACACCACCAGCTTTTATATTCTCAACAGACGCTCTGATAATCGCTATATAATCTAAACCGTTATGATGATAAAACCTTTTATCTTCTGTTGCAATAAATGCATGTGTTAATGATTCTGGCACCTCTAACTTAGCCGGTACATGTAATTTACTAATATCACTTTTCTCGATCATTACATTTCCAATGAATAATAACGCGAAACTTAACAATAATAATAAAATAATGGCTTTATACAAAAACTTAGTCATTGGATTTAATGCAACTTTTTGATGATAGTTCACCCTAGATAATACTCGTTCTTTCATCTTAAACACCTCTTTTCCACACAGCGTATAATTCTTACTTTAAGAATACCTTGTTGTAAAAAAATATCCCATCGATTTCTCTTACACATACCTTACATCATTGTAAGGTATAAGGTGAAACTTTAATCAGAACGCACCAATCTGATTGCCCGGCAAATAGTGGGATAAAAAAGTATTGTATCACAGTCCTTTTTTATCTACTATTCATCTGAAATATTGAATATAGATTATGCTAAACCAATAACAGATTAAATCTTAAGGCTATTATACTTTCTATATTAAAGCACTCTATTTTCATTATATCATCTACCAATATATATACTTTTGAGTATCTAGTAATCTAAATGTATATAATATATCATACATTATAAAGAACAAACGTTCTTAAAATCAATACTAACACTATTATTATTTTGACCTTTTTCTTAAACAGTATACAAAAAAGAGTAGTGATTTGATTGTATCTCAAACCGGCTACTCTTTTCTTTACAATCTTCCTATTAAGTTATATGGCTGCACTTCCCACGTTTCATACGGAATACAATGTGTTGCTCTCATCGCATCAAGCGTTCTGGATTTCATATGAGGACGCGTTATGTACTCATCTATGTTCTCTTCATTTAAAGCAACAAATTTAGCCTCTTGTATTTCTTCAGGCTGAATTTGTATTTCACCGCTCACGTATGCCACTTTAAAAACAACAGCTAGAATGTGCATGGAAGCATTATAGTAAACTCCTGTAATACCGATAGGCTTCACCGTTAATCCTGTTTCCTCTTTTATTTCCCTACAAATTGCTTGATCGAGCGCTTCTCCTTCTTCTACCTGTCCTCCTGGCAACTCCCATGTATCCGATCGCCAATGTACTTTAGCTAATAACACTTCGTCTTTTTCATTTGTTAAATAACCTGCTACAGCAACGATATGCTTTGGTGTTTTATGTTCCATATTAAGCCTCCTAGCAATAATGAATATTTCACATATCCCTATAAGCATATTCCCTGTCTACAACAAAATACCTTTACTCATTCATCACCTTAATGAAATTCATAAAAAGAAGCCCCTATCCGTTAAATGAAAAGGGGCTTCTATCGTATTATTCTCCTAAGTCTACGTTGTGGTAAACTTGTTGCACATCTTCTAAATCTTCTAATGCATCAACCATTTTTTCAAATTGTGCTTGTGCATCTTCAGGAAGTGTTACATCGTTTTGTGCAAGCATTGTTAATTCAGCAACTGTAAATTCTTCAACGCCAGCATCTTTAAGAGCAGATTGTACTGCATGGAATTGATCTGGTTCAGCATACACGATAACAGCATCTTCTTCTTCAAGAATGTCACGTGCATCCACATCTGCTTCCATTAAAATCTCAAGAACTTCATCTGATGTTTTCCCTTCAAGACCGATAACAGCTGTTGCATCAAACATGTAAGCTACAGAACCGTTTACACCCATGTTACCACCGTTTTTGCTAAATGCAGCTCGTACATCTGCTGCAGTACGGTTTACGTTGTTTGTAAGTGTATCTACAATTACCATAGCTCCATTTGGTCCGAACCCTTCATAACGAAGCTCGTCATAATTTTCTTCTGAACCACCTTTTGCTTTTTCAACTGCACGATCGATAATTGTTCTTGGAACATTGTATGTTTTCGCACGTTCTAATACCACTCTAAGCGCTTGGTTTGATTCCGGATCTGGCTCGCCTTGTTTTGCCGCTACATAAATTTCACGTCCAAATTTCGCGTATATACGGCTAGTATTTGCATCTTTTGATGCTTTTTTATCTTTAATATTATTCCATTTACGACCCATACTTTCCACTCTCTTTCCGGTTTTAAATCTACATAAAAATATTAATATGAAATATCATGTGTGTTCAACACATTTTTAAAAGAAATATAAAAAGTTCATTTTTGATTCATATTACAGACATAATATAAATCACTATCATTTTGTTCTTTCGACAAGTTATATTATACATGAATTGCTACATTTATCACGAATTTTAGAATCATATAACATAATTTAGCAAAAAAATCCTACCATTTCTGTTAGCATTTTTCACATCACCGATACCAATTTCCATAATATTCCCTTACTTCTTTTCTATTGTTGTATAATTAAAATAGGAAAAAATTTGAAGGTAATATAGAGGGGGAGAATTATGACACATTCAAATGAGAAAAAAACACAGGGGCTTAAAGGGATAGGAGAAAAGCTAAATCCAACTATCTATCAAGTGCGATTCATGAAATTAGATGAACCAATTCAATTTGAGTCGTTTCCTGAATTAAAGGAATTGGGGGACTGGTTGAGTACTTCAACGCACATGTGGGCGTGCCACTCAACTATGTACAAGTACAACAAAGAAGAGTTTAAAAAGAGGTTTTTAGAAATTACAAACTTAACCGTTGATCATGTACTAATATCTACTGGTGGTGTCGGATTTAACTTCATGTCACCAGGTTGGAGAAATTCTCTATAAAATTATGAAATTATATAAAGGGATAATTCTTTTGTTTGCTCCAACTATAAGTACCATTTCATCAACAAATTATTTGTGCTTATTTTATGATGAAAACAAAAAAGACTCTACACCAAGTGTGTAGAGTCTTTTTTCATGCCGTTCGTGATACCGATGGTCGGGGTCGAACCGACACTCCCGAAGGAACACGATTTTGAGTCGGTTTTTTCCGTTATATCATAATTTATTATCATTTATTTACAGTCATATTAAGTAATTCTACAGTTAATTGTAGGGTGTCACAGTTAGCCTGTTCACACGACTACTATATACTTTACAGTATAGTTCTAGCAGACGAGATTTTCAATATATTTTTTCTACTAGCATATAATTTAACATTATCACTATACCTTTGTTCCTAATATAAGTTGATAAGTGTTAGAAGCCTTTCCTTGTCCTACTGTAACAGATAGTAGCCCCTGTTCTTTCAGTCCTTTTATTGCCTTTGATGTTGTATTACGATTAGCCCGTAAATAATCCTGTAACTGGTTATATGATAGTTTCACTGGTGCTTTATCAGCTTCTAGTTCTTTCATAATATATAGTAATAATAGTTCTGTTTTATCTAAGTTAGTGCGTTTAAATAATTCCAACCGCAATCTCCTTCTCTTGTTCTGTTATTTAACACTCATACTAATAGTGTCTTACATTTCATATAGTACATATTAATTACCATTAAAACAATAAAAACTTCCCCTTAGCTATGTAATTATATATCAAAAAGACTTATGCGTAATTCACATAAGTCTCACTTTTGTTACTCATAATTGATTATTCTTCATCTTCAAACCCCTGTAAGCTATCAAGTAATTCTGTAAAAGACGAACAAACAGGAAAAATAGCTTTTTCCATCTCTTTTTCTTCGTGTTCCTAAAGTACAATGGTTGGGATTGAAAAATATTTCGGATTAAGAAAATACTTACAACAAAAGTTAAAATGTTGTATCAGTTAGACTTTTTCTTATTACAATTTCATGTTTTAGAGTTTCTGAGAAATCAAATGCTTTAAATAATAAATCAGAAAATGTCTTTCCATCTTCTCTAGCAAAATACGTAACAAGGTCAACAACTTGTGGTGGTAATGCTTTTCCTTCCCACGGCGGTCTTTTGGTTATATCTTCAATATCCCAAATAATTTCTTCGGGTTTCTTCTTTTGTAATATGCTTTGAATTTCTTTTAAATTCTTTCTCGCTTCTTCTACGTCTTCCCAACTTAACTTATCAAAATACAAATTCTTCATAAGTAAAGGATATTTAGTTCCCCAACCTTCAGGTTCTGTATGATATGACATTGTTGAAAAGAAGCTATGCAAAAAGTCAGGATGCCCTACTTCATAAAACATAAAATCTATTCCAAATCCTACGTTTGACATATTATCACTCCAATATACTAATCTTTAATTTCAATAGTAACGTTATCATTTGTTTTTGTCTTGATTTTCTGCACTAGTTCAATAATTTCATCAGGACTTACTTCCTGTCCCCTAATATCAACACGAACTGTTTGTTTCGTTCCTTCAGGTAGATTCTTCAATCTTGCCTCTACTTGCTTTCCTATAACATAAGCTAATCTAGTTCTCTTTGCTGGTGTAGATACGTCATAGTTTTTTACTTCAACTGCATGTTTAACGCCTTCACTATATAAATCAGGAATAGAAGAACCTTTTGTTTTTTTCTTTAATTCTTCACCATCTTTGAAAATGACTTGTTCCCTAAATCCTTTGTAATCTTTCAAGGCATCAAGTTCAGACTGTCTCCAAGATGGTCTAGCAAACATAAGATAACCACTTAGATAATTCCCCCAGTTTCCTGTTGGCGGTAACATACTAGTCATAGTCCCACTAGTAAGACCACCTGCAAAAGCAGGTTGTAAACGTGGTGCAGTAATTTCAGTTACTTTTGCAAACTTCGCACCTCTTGCCACTGTTGAAACTTTACTTATTCCTTTATCCCCAAGCCATCCTAATCCAAGCCCCATAAAAATACTCGTTCCCCATTTTGTACGACTTTCCGCATCACCATGCCAAAAATCATTCATAAATGAATCCGAAACAGTATTCCAAGCGGTAGAGACCGTTTCTATGGGGTGACCTATAGCATACTTAATATTTTCTTTTGTTACTGTATCGTCTAGTGAATCAAATCCTTCTACAATCTCCCCAATAACTTGCCCAGAACCAACGTATATACCGTCCCAAACTTTTCTAAGCATAGATTTTTCAGGAGGTTTACCACACATTGCCCCTTCTTCTACCTTTTCATCTGATAAATTTCCATCAACTAAATTCCCCCCATAAAGTTCATCAGCATTACGGAATTTTTCAGCAGCATGCATTAATTCTTCTACAATTTTATCAAATTCCCGAAATACATTAAACATTTGAGGTTTTGTTTCATTAAACATCTGATAAAACCTTTGACTTGTTGCCCCACTCCACATTGAAGCGATATATTCCGTTTGATTATATAAGTCTTTATGTATATCTTGTAATCTATTTTTAGCATTTAGGACTACCTTTGCTGATTGTTCCAACCGTTCAGGTGTTACCTTTATTTGAACCATATAGCCCCACCTCCCCTTAATATTCCACAAGAAAATTATACCATGTTAAATTACCCCATTGTCCTAAATATTTGAATTTACTAAACACGATGAATTAATGAACTTTTACCTTTAAAATAAAATTGTCAAACAAATGTTGAGAAATATCGAAATTCAATTTCCATTATATTCTATTCTTGCTATTATTTAATGTAAGACTATTCAGAAAAGGAAGGGATTACATGGGTGTTCCAGTGAAGGGGAATGAACAGATTTCAAAGTTATTTAATGACTGGTATCAAGCTATACTACAACATCAAAATGTACAAGCAACAAACTTAAAACAAGAAGTTGAAGATAAACTTTCCACTATAAAAGAAGATAAAAATTTATTATTATACTATTCATTATTAGACTTTAGATATAAAGTGCTAACCGATGGACTTAACATTACAAAAGATAGCTTTAATGAAATTAACTCCTTTGATGTACCTGATAGCGGCTTTTTATCTTATTATTATCACTTCTTTAAAGGCATTCATGAAGCGATGGTTTCAAATTACACTAAAGCGAGAGAAGAATTTGAACAAGCGGAAAAACTTTTAATGTATGCACTGAATGAATTAGAGGAAGCTGAATTTAATTATCGCATTGCTTCATTCCACTATCAAACATACCAACCTTTAGTTGCAATTCAATATGTAACGAAGGCAAAGGATATTTTTTCTAAACATATGGGATATGAAGTTAATGTAGCTTCCTGTGACAATGTTTATGGGCTATCTTGCATAGATTTAAAACAATTTGAACAAGCGGAAATCAATCTAAATTCTGCGTTAGATATTCTACAAAAACACAATGAAGAATCTCTAGTCCTTAGAGTACGACACAACTTAGCTTGGTTATACGCGAATCAAAATCTTTCAAGTTTAGCAATTCGACATGTATCCGAAGTGACGAAAAAGAACCCTAAACATTTCAAAGCTATTTTTGTAGAAGCACGTGAGTATTATAAATTAGGCGAACATACTCTTGCCGAAGAATTGATTGAAAACGGTCTACGTATTTGTAATGAACTTGAAAACAAAGAACTTCTACCCCATTTTATGATTCTAAAAGAACTAAATAATAAAACTTCCGCATTATCTTTAGAAAAAGTAATTTTAGAAGGGATTTCTTACTTTAAAAAAGAAAAACTATGGGACTGCGTGCAAGAATACACTGAGATTCTAGCAAACGCATTCTACCAAGAAGAAAATCATGTACAAGCTAGTAAGTATTTTTATATGAGTAATGAAGCAAGGAGAAAATATGAAGAAAAAGGGGCGTTAAAGTAATGAAAAAGCTTGGATTAACAATAGCAGGGTTAGCTGTATTAGGAATTACGTCTTTAGGATTAGGACATACGAATGAAATAGCAAAAACGAAACAAAAACTAACAGCATTAAATATAGGCGATACATGGTCACCCCAAAGACCTGATTTAGCTTATAGTGATGGGAATACTGGTGGTATAAGTAAATTAGAAGCACACGGTAATCATGGCGGTGCACCTGCTTACAATAAAGGCGATACACCTGCACCAAAAGCTTAATTGTTTCATAAAGAAAGTCATACTACTTGTATGGCTTTTTTGTTATTTCATAATTCTATACTTCGCTTATTTATTTCTTTATTTAACCTTATATAAATTTAAACTACTTTAAATTTCTTTACATCACTTTATTTCACCTACATAACTGCACTTCAAGAATAAAGTATAATACAGTGTAAGCTTTAAAATTAAATACAAATAAAGTGAATTACGTATTTTACTTATGCAACAATGAAAGTGAATTAAGGTAAAATAAAGACAATTAAAGTATATTACATCTATTTAAAGAAACAATGATTTCATTTTCAATAAATTAAAAAAAGCAACTGTAATTAACAGCCGCCTTCCGTTTCTTAGTGTAAACCTTTTGCAGTTAAATCTTTGACTCTTTTCATAAAATCTAATGATACTTCACCTTTTTGCACAGCTTCTATCCCATATTGAATATCATCTTCTTTGTACCCTAGGCTACATAAGAACATTCTTATACCAATAGCAGCACCCTTAAATAGCTGTATTTCATGTTCATTATCTGCCCTATACATTAATTCTTCATTTTCTAAGAGGTTAACTATACCTATGTAAAACATTTCTTCCATAGTCAAACTTCTTACCATATCGTTATTCTACTTAAAGTATTTCTGCATAATAATAGTTTTCTGTTTCAATGCAACCAAACTCAACTTTTTCAGGAAACATTGAAACATTTAATTCTTTTGCCATCATAAGTGAACTAGTAGCCCACTCTACATATTGTTGAGGAAGTCTATATGCTACCGCTTGTCCTTTCTCTTTTACCGTGACAATAGGTGTGTCCATTCCTAACATACCTACTGACAGTACTTCATAAATAGCCCCTTGTTCCCTATCATTCTTAATTTTAGGTATTGATAAAACTTCATGTTTGTTAGCATCACGATAAATTTTTGCCCCTTGTTTGTTAACCATATAATCCTTAGTAGTCATACTATATCCCCCACCTTTTCATTATAGTTACAAACATATTATACAATATTTTCTAGCGGACTACTTTTATTTTCATTATGTAAAATTCTAATTCCACTTGCCTTCTTCAATTCTTCTTCCATACGGTTAAACTCGTTAATGTACATCATTTTAAACTGAAGTGCCTTTTTACCAGTGAAGCCCATAACTAATAAAGTAAATCCGTCTTTAGTCATGTTGTATTTTTTATAGCTACGCTTTGCCCCTTCAGGTTTATAAGTGGTTTCTTGGAATAGTAGCGAAAATTCGCTGCTATTAAATTCAGTACCTAATTTCTCAATTGCTTGTGTTACATGCTGGTGCTGTTTCCCAAAAACTTCAGCTACTTTTTTACTGTCCGTTACTACCTCGTTATTTTCGATAAATACAAAATAAAAAAAAGCGTGTCCCCATAGGAAAACACGTCAAATAAATTACTATAATGTTGGCACCTTCATCATACTTATAAGTAATGGTATTAATTGTTACAAAAATTTTGAAAAGTTTTGTGTAGTTTTTAAAAAGGAATTTTTATATTTGTATTTTCCCTATAATTTCCCCACCCTTACCCTCTCTTCTGTAAATACCATGTAGAAGCATGTGGTTTCCTGTCAGCCCTCGCTGAAAGATGTTAAATAAAGTAGGGAAGCTGGTAAAGTCTTGCTTAATATTGTTACAACGCAGTATTTAGTTTACACATTTATGTAAAGGAAGACAGTACAAGGACACTGGGAATGGCATTAGGACGCTGTAAAAAACAGCTAGGACATGGGTATATTACCTATAAAATAGTATAAAAAAAGACACACCAGTATCTTCCACATACCAGTGTGCTAACGTTATAAATAAACATAAAAGGTATTAATGAGTGTCATCTTTAGTATAACATGTAACATTAATAATAAATGTTTTTTAAATTTTGTGTATCTATTGGCATAAAAAAGAGGCATACAGCAATTCGACCTTTACTGCACACCTTTCCATCTACTATACCGCTAGCACTTTTTATATTTAGCGGTAGGAGGTAAGAAATGACCCCGCTTAAAGAAGTAGTTACTTTCAGTATATCCAATATATAAAATGCTTACCAGTCCAAGGGTTAGAAAAATATTGTGTAATTTTTTAAAGCAAGTACAGGTAAGTTAAAGTTAGTTAAAATTGAACCACCCTTACCCTATTGGAAGTAAATGTAACTCAAAGTTATAAAAGTGGTGTAGGAATGTATAACGCATTAGACCCAGCCTACTACCATGCCCCTTCCCCCTGTATACCCCTTCCTCCAAAATAAAAGAATACATTAATTATCTAACATTCATTCTAACGTACTTAACACCTTCATACAGCGGCTTTAGTGTTACTTCACATTTACTGTTTACTTATTACGTGTTGTACGTTGCCTGTGCTATGCGTGTCTGCTTACTACGTGCCTGTGTGCTATACCTATGCACTGCACTATGTACTGCACTATGTACTGTGTGGTGCTGTGTGTGCTTCGCCCCTACCTTACTGTGTGCCATGCTACCGTGCCCGTTGTCTTTGCTGCGTCCTCGCACTAGGTAGGTGTGGTACTGTGGTGCAGTGGACGTGGTACACCTGTACATATACCTACTATACACGGGGCATACAGGAAACCTCACAAACGACTGTATAACGGGCTTTATGACGTAGAGTAGTATTGAAAAGTAGTTGTATTTTAACAACGCTGTACGGGGCGAATGAGGACATTAAAAAGGGACGCTTGTTACAAGACAGGCTAAATAAATAGCATCAAAATATCTACACTTATTGACACTGATAAGAAACCCCTGTATTATAGGGTTTGTAAAGTATCAAAAAGTCGTATCAAATAAAAATTGATAAAAAGGGGAAATACATAATGATTTATGGTTACGCACGTGTAAGTACAAATAAGCAGGAACTGGACATTCAAATTAAAACATTAAAAGAAAAAGGTGCTACTCAGATATATAAAGAAAAGATAAGTGGTGCTAAAGCTGATAGAAAAGAATTAAACAAGCTATTAGAAACAATAAAAGCTGGTGACACACTTGTAGTAACTAAAGCTGACCGTATAGCACGTTCATTATCACAGCTAGAAGCATTCGTACTTGATTTAACTAATAGAGGTGTAGCGGTACATATAATCAATATGGGGCTTTTTACAGCGGAATCAATGGACAACCCTATAACAAAACTATTGTTTCAGGTATTAGGTTCATTTGCCGAGTTTGAACGTTCTATGATTCTCGAAAGAACACAAGAAGGTATAAAAGACGCTAAAGAAAAAGGTGTTAAGTTTGGTAGGAAGTCTAAGAAATATGTGATTGAAGGTTCTTTATTACATGCTATTGAACAAGTGGAAGAAGGGAAGATGTCACAGCCTGAAGGGGCTGAATTTGTTGGGTGTAGTGTAGCCACATTTAAAAGACGACTAAAAGAATACAGAGAACAAAAAGGAAGTTCCTAGTTCTATTTCATAACTGGGCTTTAAATTCCCTTCAGGAACTACAAGGGATAATAGCTGTGATTTTCAGCTAAACCAAACGGTACAAAAAATGCCCACAAACTCATGTGTAGCATGGGCTGAATGACTATCATTACTATAAAAAAAGATTTTACACATTCACAATTTATCACACAGGCAAGCATTGTTATTTCGCCTATTTCAGTTACTAAACAGTAAATTATTGTCAAGTGAGTTACCTTACATTAATACAAATAAAAACCCCCACTAGTATTAACCAGTAGGGGACATTTCTTTACGTAATTTAATTTTTATCTTCTCTATTTCTGCCAATCTTCTTTGGCGTACTTTATCACTTTCACTATCTAGTCCCGTTAAGTTAAGAAAACAATGGTGCTGTAACTCTTCATTACCTCCTAACATGTTTGCTGCCCTATTGTAAAATACTTTGCCACAAATACTACATTCATGTTTTACCACTACCATTACATTTATAGGACGTTCTTTGACTGCAATAAAATCTTCATACTTCCCGTTAAGTAACTGCTGGTATTCCTCAATAGATAACGTTTTAAAGCTATCTACTTCATAACTACTAATTTCTTTTTCAATTTCTGTATACATTGTATTAATTATGATACCTCCTGTTATGTTTAATTAGATTTATGGTGTTACTTACCGCCCTAACGGGCGTGACTGCGGTTACGGCTTCACCTACACCTTGTCCACTTCTTGTTAGTATTCTTCGTTAATAGTTTCTATCAATACTATGAATAGTGCCGCTATAATAGCTTTAAGTGTGACGTCAGGAACACGGGCTGTTATGCGATATGTTTTTTTGTTTTTATTACGGTTAATGATAGTGAATTAAAATGAATGTAAAAGATTAAGAGATAATCACACTAACAAAAATCACCCTAATCCCTTGTGGCAGTAGGGTTTAACCCCTATTTAATATGGTGCACAAAAGGCATAGTATTTCATTAAAAAGGTGCACGAAACGCATAGTATCATTTCTTACTCTTCACAATAAAATCAGCTATCAGCACTTCAGGTACTTGTAAGTTATATTCCCTTTCGCTTACTCTTCGCATTAATAACGGATTAGCCTTAAAGTGATATTCTTTGTCACCTTTTCTAACTTGTGCGAATGCGTATAGTGTCCCGTATCTCTCATGTTCAAAGGTAACTCGTCTGATTTTTTGTAATACTTTGTTGGTATCAGCTACACCAATAATTGTAGATATTTGTTTCAAGTTAAGCGTATCAATCTTTTCTAACTGTCTTTCATTTGGATTACTTGCTAAAATATTGTGCCCATATGTTACATAAGGCAATAAAAAATAGACCGCTGAAAGGTCTTTTGCTTTAACTTGTGCGTCACGTAATGCACGTATGCTATTTATAATTAGCTTAATATTATTCTTGACCTGACTACGTGGCACTTTTCCTCTAAAATGATAAATAGGATTCATGCAGTAAACTTTGTCTTCATTTAGGTATAGTACGCCCTTTTCAGTTAATTTACTGATAACATCTTTTGTTTTACGTGTCTTTAAGTTCAAAATCCCTTCAAAGTCTTTCACCTTAGTAAATGGTGTTTTAGTTGTCCCTAAAGTGCCGTCATATCGTAAATACGATTGAATTATGAGTAGGTAGCCTAATGTTGTATCGTTCATACCCTCAATTAACTTCGTGATTTCTTTCATATTAGTATTGGTAAAGCTATCACCTTCAGATTTGAAACTTTTTTTATCATGTTCACGCTGTTCTCTCTCCAATGCCTCTAAATTTGCTAACTCACGCAAACGCGAATTTTTAGTAGCTGCTTGAAAAACTTCACTTAAATTTGTCATTTTAAAATTCCCCCTTAGTTGTAAAAAATGTCATGTAGTACGAGATAGCAAACGTTCATATATGGTTCATACAGTTGCATTAATCCTAAATCACATAGTTCTTCTGCTACTTCAATTAACTTTTCTAGCATTGCTTTTTCAGTAAATACAGGAATAAAATTCACCTGCTTTGAGAAAGATTTCAAGTCTTCAAATGAATAAAAACGCCCTTCTGTCTGTTCCTTGTGCAGAATTTGAATAAGCAAGGTAATGTGTTTGTCATTCAATCCAAAACGTTGTTTTAAAGTTATTAGGTTTCGCATTAATAGCCCTCCTTAATGTTGTTACATATAAGGTAGTACCGTTAATCATAAATTTAAGGACACATATGTATGTGATTAATAAAAAAAAAGAAGGCAAACCGCAAATGGCTGCCTTTACTATTTCATGTTATTTAATTTGTTTTACCTTTTACTTTGTCTTTTACTTCTTCCTGTAACTGTAGTCCTAATGAAAGTAGGGCAAATGGTGGCAGTCCTTTTAAAATACTAGCATCACCTTGTTTTATTTTATCTAATATTTCTTTGCTGTATTGCATTACACATTACTCCCTTCTTTACAGTAGTTACGTACAATAAAACTGTTATTTTTAACGGCGTTATTACCTTCCTTAGCTTGAATAAAGTGAGTAGGTGAAATCTGTAGGTTACCTACCTCTAACGGTGTTGACGTACTAATTATCTTATTATGAAGGCGGTATTCATCAATTACCACACTATCACCAGCTAAACAATCGTATACGTCATGTTCAAATTCTTTTTGTTCTGATTCAAGCATTTTACTAACATCTGCAACACAGTCCATTACGTCAGACAATGCCACCCGTGTAGCTTTATTCATTTCTTCATTAAAAGCGGCGTGTAATTCATTACGGTCTTTATCAATAGCTTGTGCAACTGCTGGGGCATACTTTAATCTTACCTGTGTTGTACGTTCCTTAGTTTCTTCTAAATACACGTCTAGTGCTTGAAGTTCTTTTACTAAGTGGTCTTGTTCATTTTGAAGATAAATGCGTTCGCCAATTTCATATGTCGCTTCCATATCAGCAAGTACTTTCACTAATTCAGCTTGTTTTTCAGCTTTTCTTTCTTCAATACTTTCAGCATACTTTTGAATGTCTTCCATATCTTTTTGAAATGCTTGAATAGCTTTCTTTGTATAGCGGTGCGGCTTGTAACCTGCAATTACTTTATCTAATTCTTCACGATTAATTTTAAATAACATTATTATTTTCTCCTTTCGATTGTGCCTGCCGTTTCTTAGCAAGCATTACAGCTTGTATAGCTACTTTCGTTTCTTTTATGCTAATGGCTGTTTCCTTCTCGACTTCACGTAAATGAAATAGCTTATCTAACAGGGCATTTGCTTTACTGTCCAATTCTTTAGCGTTATATCCCTTAGTTAAAATAGCAGCACATAGTTTTTCTACTTTCTTTGTCATACTTTATAACCACGTCTAGCCTTAATTTCCATCAGTTTTCTATAAGAATCAATTTCCACACGGTCGATACGAAAGCGGCGTTTTAATTCCTCCACACGGGCATAAACATTCGGACTAAAATCCTCAACGTTTCCGCTTTCGTATTCGCTAATCATTCTTTGACTTACCCCCAGCTTTTCAGCAACGGCTGCTTGTGTTAAATTTCGTGAAAGCCTAATGTACTTAAGCATTTGCGGTTTAATTTCAGGTTTATAAGGTAAGTTTTTATATTCATTTCCAATCATTATTAAATCCCCCTTTTTAGGTAGTTATATTAGTTTATTTCCTCCTTCTATTGCTATAAAAATAACCCCTACATCAAGTGACATAGGGGCTACTTACCAAAAGCACAACTTAAAGGAGAATGAATTTAGGAGGAAAACATGGGTAAAGATACCCAAACAAAAAACCACACACAATGAAGTATACGGTCTTAAAAGTTCCCCTATATTAATGTGTGTGAAACATAATCCATTTACAGGTATATTTTAGAATTATTTTTCACTTCATACTAGATACAGCAAGGGTTCATTGCTTCTTGTTGTCAGGTTGCTTTTTCCATAAAATAACTCACCGAGATTCACATTTCTAGGCGATTAACTTTTGTTTTACGTATAGTTGCACTACTAATCTTCTTTAAATTACTTTAAAAATAAAAAGAGAATGCAGATTATCTCCACATTCCCTTTTCAAGTTGCTATATGTTCATTAACAGTTGTCTGATAAATTCAATTGCCACACCAGAAATGATAACATCAAAATTAACATGAAAATACATTTCTGTTGTATCTGAATCCTTCTTGTAGAAGAATTTAAACATATACAACCACCACCTATTTATACAGCGTTTTCGATATAAATTAAAATCCCTTTATAATTCTAAACGGTTAATGGTTGAATGAACCTTCTATATTATCTCAAATTATTCCTAATCAAACAAGTATTTCCATATATTTTTTTGTTAGAATCCCAACTTTTATTTTATAAACTTCTTATCCAATCCTCACGCCTCTTTTTCAATTCTACTTTGCTTACTGACTCATTCCCTTCAACATTCCCGATTGGATTATATAAGTTAATAGCATACATTTCATAAATTTTTCGGTCTTTCCTATCACAATAAAAAACATCAACCGAATGAAACACATGATGAAATCTTCTTGTAGTACTACTTTTACCAGTCATATGTTTAGTCAGTCTCTTCCTTAAATTCAAAGACTCTCCAATATAAACAATTCCTCCACTTGAATCTCTCATAAAATAAAATCCTGAATCTGAACTAACTTTATGAATGTCTGATACAGGAATACTCAAAGAACTTTCAGGAATCTCAATCTTTATCAAATTTATTACCCCTCATTTCCAATCTAACATTCTTTATAACCTAATCCTATGATATACTAATACTAAATTAGGGAATCATTTCCCTTCTGTGTACTTATTTTACTTATCTATTCATTTTGGCGTTTAGTCCTTTAAAACTAAGCGTCCTTTTTTATTTATTATACCGTTTTTTTCTGATATAATGTTTTTTGAAGTTACAGGGGAAAGTATCCCCTTCTCTTTACTACCGTTTGCGTTTGGTCTTATTGGCTAAACGCTTTTTCTCTTTTTCCCCTATATAGTTCTTACTTTATATATCGTTTAAGCCCCATTTCTCTCTATCTTAGCTAGTGGTAGTTGCTTAGATTTTCCTCTACCCATCGTTAGTGGTGGAAAATGTTTTAAATCTCTTGACGGTTTTGAACGCCCTTTGACATGGTGAAGCGGAGGTTGTAGAAACGGCTGATAGCATAGTTATCCCCTAGATTTCAAAGTTAAAATAACTAAGAAAGCTAGAAAGGATAAGTACTATACATGGCTTGCGTTATGCAGTGTCCGTATGCGTAGCCCTATTCACTTAGTAGTTTTCACTACATACACCCTTTAACAATGGCTTGTCCCTTGCATATCGTCCCACAATGACAAGCTGAATGTATTCCCTAGCACCGTAATGCTAACGATAACCCACCGAACCTTTCAGAGAATAGTCTCTAGGTAAGTTCTCACCTACTCTCACCGAATGAATAGGAATCCAGTGAAAGGTGCTATCCTTGTAAAAGCATACTAAGTACTTTCCGCACGACCGATAGCAAGCCACACCTTAATTATCCCTACGTTATACGTGTCCATAATTACAGTTTATCAGTTTTTAGCGTGGTTTACAGGCAATTCCACGTTCGGAATTACCGCACACCCATACTTATAATTACCTAAAAAAGACAATAGGAAACTAAACCTCTTGCATTATAATTTTTTTGCTTTATAATGGAGGTGACGAGTACACGGAATGTCCGTTATTTAATTGTTGTTGATATGCAATTTTTCCGCTATTTAACTGCTATTGAATATACGAAATTGTCCGTTATTTAGTTTTGAGTCGATTTTTAAACCTTAGGTCACGTGCTGTAACACGTGGCTTTTTTCTTTGTCTAAAATTTTTATAAATATCGTTTATTAAGTACCTTTAACGGGGAAAATTCTTTATGCCGTTCTCTTACGTCATTACCAAATAAATTTACATATGTTTTAACAATCTCCATATTGGTGTGTCCCAGTATGGCTTGTAACTCAAATATATTCGCACCTTGCTGTACACTTAGTTTGGCAAATGTGTGTCTAAACGTGTGAGGACTACAACGCACATCTTTTATTTGTGCCATGTTGCCGTATATAGATATTCGTTGCTGTATTCCTCTTCTGGTAAGGCGTGTCCCATCAACAGTGACAAATAAAGCATTACTTTCAACATACCCACGAATAGCGATATACTTTTTCAGTTGGCTTTTCATATCTTTTTGTATAGGTACTTGCCGTTCTCGATAGCTTTTAGCGTTACGAATTACAAGCAAACTATCCTCCCATCGAATATCCTTTACAGACAGCCCCACTAGTTCATTTATACGTATACCTGTTTCAAGCATTAGCATCATAATTGTGTAATCCCTAACGCCCGTAAATGTCCTTAAATTAGGCTGATGGAATAGCTTATTAAGCTGTTCTTTTGAAAAAGTAGGAATAATACGTTTCCTGTCTTTCAACAACTTAATGTTTTCCATTGGATTTCTAGGAATGTGCTTCTGCTTGTATAAGAAGTTATAAAAAGCACGTAATGCACGTAAACGAGTATTAATAGAAACTACTTTAATTCCTCTATAATTTTTCATGTAAAGTATCACGTTTTCTTTTACATGTTCTTCAGTCATGTTATAAGGTTTTAAAATAGAAACGTCTATTTCTTGTTCTGTTAATAAATTAAGAAACGCCTGTAACTCATTTAAATAATACTTAATGGTAAATGGTCGAAGATTTCTTAACTCACAATCCTTTACAAACAAGGTGATAGCTTCATTAAACGTTTCAACATAGGATTTACTTTGCTTTTTAATAACAGCTAATTCACTTTCATCTAAAGTGTTTTTTCTTCTAGCCAAAAGTTAACCACCTTTCTTTACCTGTGAACACGACCAATGAATACGATTTTAAAAGTGGATTTTTCAAGCAAAATTACCCCTGAAAACACAAAAAAACGCCTTCCTACAAAACTGTAGAAAGACGTTTTAAACGTTGCTATTACTTAATTCTTCTGTAATTCACGATAACCATTTAACGATACCGATGGTCGGGGTCGAACCGACACTCCCGAAGGAACACGATTTTGAGTCGTGCGCGTCTGCCAATTCCGCCACATCGGCACAAAAGAAAAGGCGGCAACCGGATTTGAACCGGTGATAAAGGTTTTGCAGACCTCTGCCTTACCACTTGGCTATGCCGCCATATAAAATTTTACTGGAGCGGAAGACGGGATTCGAACCCGCGACCCCAACCTTGGCAAGGTTGTATTCTACCACTGAACTACTTCCGCAAAAATGGCTGGGCTAGCTGGATTCGAACCAGCGCATGACGGAGTCAAAGTCCGTTGCCTTACCGCTTGGCTATAGCCCATCGAATTCTTACTTAATTATATGTAAGTATCCATTAGATTATTTATAATTTTTAAAATAAAAATGGGGCGACTGATGGGAATCGAACCCACGAGTGCCGGAGCCACAATCCGGTGCGTTAACCACTTCGCCACAGCCGCCATGCTGTGTAAATATATTTGGCAGGGGCAGTAGGAATCGAACCCACACTGGAGGTTTTGGAGACCTCAGTTCTACCTTTAAACTATGCCCCTATGTAAATGGTGGAGGGGGGCAGATTCGAACTGCCGAACCCGAAGGAGCGGATTTACAGTCCGCCGCGTTTAGCCACTTCGCTACCCCTCCGAAACTTACATGGTGCCGGCTAGAGGACTTGAACCCCCAACCTACTGATTACAAGTCAGTTGCTCTACCAATTGAGCTAAGCCGGCGTATATGATTAAGATAAATGGTGGCTCGGGACGGAATCGAACCGCCGACACGAGGATTTTCAGTCCTCTGCTCTACCGACTGAGCTACCGAG
>NZ_JAQFUY010000039.1:0-35947 GCF_027716745.1 Bacillus cereus group sp. Bc010 | reverse complement strand
CCCGATAGAATATCGGGAAAAGGCCGTGGCATAATACTCTTTTTATGACTGTCTACTTGACAGGGAGATGACCATTTTCCGATTTCGGAAAACACCTTTCTTTTTTGGGAAAAATAGTATTGAAAATGAATAGACTAAGAGTATGATAGAAGTAATTGGTAATATATAGGTTTTGAACGGATGATGAGGGGGGAGCGTATGAAGGAGGATTTGAATAAGAAAATAGAAGCACTCGAAACGGCAATTGAAACGATGCAAGAAGCACTTTTTGAATTGAAAGCAAAACAAAGAGAAATAGAAGTAGAAAATGCTCAGCAACATGTTAGTAAGGAAAAGAAAGAATATATTGAAACGGTGATGGAGGAAAAACAAAAAGTAGAAGTAGCGACAATAAAAGAGCCTGTGCAAGAACGTGAGGTAAAACAAGTGGATATATCTGCTTTTAAGCCGGAACCATTTAATATTATTAAGTTTTGCCAAACGTGGTTACCACGCATATTTGTCGGTATTATGTTGCTTGGAGTAATTTGGTTATTTAAAGCAGGGGTAGATGCGGGATTATTAACACCAGCAATACGAATTGTGTTTGGTATTTTCCTATCAATCGGTTTTTATTATATAGGGGATATTCAAATTAAACGCGAGCGGCAAGCGTTAGGGTTAGTACTAGCAGGAGGAAGTATTACGGGTATAGTTTTAACGACATTTGCGGCACATTATTTATATGGGTTTATTCCGGCGAGTGTCGCGTTTCTATGTAATATCGCATGGGTCATTTTAGGTATTTATATAGCGAAGAGATATCAATCGGAATATCTTACTATATTCGTAGCGGTAGGAGCTTTCTTCGTGCCGTTCTTATTAAATAGTACAACTCCTAATCCGTATATTTTCTTTGGATATGAGATGATACTAACGCTCAGCTTATTATGGTATGCGTTGAAAAATCGTTATCAGTATTTATATATGATTTCTTATGTTGTTGCTGCTATTGTTCTTTTTGTCTTCTTTGCTGTTATGTCAATGTTAGTAGAGGATTTGCAAGTCCAGTTAACAGTAGTTTATGGTTTAATTCACTTACTATTATTTTGGCATATGTTTACGGAGAGAAGTTTTATAGTAGAGCCACGCTTGGCGATATTTAGTGCGAATGCAGTCTTCTTTATATTAGCCATTTCAAAAATACCTGAATTTACAACATGGGGATTAATGATAAGTGCACTCGTGCACGCTATTATGTTTGTGTTTGAATATAGGAAGAATAGACATTCTACATTTACAAATCTTTTATTTGGTTTCGCAATGGGAGCATTTAGTTTAGCGATTTTATATGAGTATAGTTTAGTGAATGCAGCGATTGTACTATTATTACAAGGTTTCCTTGGTATGTTTACTTCTATTAAAGGAAAACAACAGATAAAATTGTATGTTAGTGCGACGGTTTACGCAATTGGAATGATACAGACTATTTTTAGCCCGTTTGATCAATTTATTTCGGCAGGCTTTGTTGCTCATCTTATTTTAATAGGAACGTTCTATTATTGCATGAGACAAGCAAAAGAAGTATTAGCAAGCTTTGGCAAGTATGTGTATTCTATAGCACTCTATTGGTTTATGGTGATTGTATTTATTACAATTACTAGAATCGGTGAAGTTTTGTCCACAGATGGAAGCATAATAAGCATATCTGTATCGTTATTATGGATGGTATATGCATTATTTGCAGTTTGGTTTGGACGGAATAAAAATATGAATGAAATATTGTATGCAGGCTTAGTCGTGTTAGTCGTAACGATAGGAAAGCTATTTCTTCTAGACTTACCAGAAGTTTCAATGATGATTAGGGCAGTGTTATTTTTAATAGTAGGTAGTATAGGTATCGTTATTTCAAGAATGTTTTTCTCAAAAGAAGAGAAGTGAGAAGAAGGCAATCCATATCTGGATTGCCTTTTTCATTATTTCTTATTAATCGTTACAGCTTCATTATATTTCGCTGTTGTATTTTGGCGTAAACGAAGTGTTGCTTGTCCAGTCGTATTTGGATCGATTTGTACGTTCACAATTTTTTCAGCAGAACCTAAGCTGTTTGTTGTGAAAGAAAATGCACTACTATATCCGAAAGTAGATGGCCAAGTGCCGTTTGTATTTTGAACTTTTGCTACTTGTGTACCACCAGTAGTGAATATACCTAAAGAGTAATTAGTGTATGTTGTATTTGGTAATAAGTTATTTACTTGAATTTTGATTTGGAACACTTCATTGTTTGGTAGAGTGCTAGGGTGTGTAACTACGTAGTCATTTGCTGTTACTGCACCGTTATAGCCATATGAACCAGGTTTAAAAGTATTTGTATTAAACCATTGATAACCTGCATTTGGCGCACTCCAAGGTTCAGGTTGTGGCTCAGTTGATAAGCTTGGTTGTTCAAATGTTTGTAAAGTGGTAGGTAAATCAAGTTGTAAACCATTTACTTGATCTAAACTTGTAAATGTTTCTTTATTCGATAGCCAATTTACGATATTTTCTAGTAAGATAGCATCGTTTTCTTCTTTATATCCATCGTAAGTTTTCTTTGTTTGACCAGAGTCTTCACGAACGTATTTTGGCGTAGCATCTTCAACAGGAGAAGAGTCTCCAATAAAGGCAGCTTTTCCAAGTCCTACTTTTGCGATCGCAGCATAAGGACCTTCTGCAACACCACCGCCGTTATATACACCGCTATCGACAGCGTTATTCCATTTTGACGGATTCTCTGGAAGATAAACAAGTCCTTTTGCTAGTTTTGGATTTGTAATTGCTAAAGTAGAACCAGCATGCATTGCTACAGATGAAACCCCTTCTGTAATTCCGAATGATTGTTCAGGTAATACAATATTTTTAGCGGAAACATCACCGATTGCATTATAGCGGAAGCGAATACCGAAGTTGTCAGATAGCCAATCAGAGCTTTCTACTCCTTGCATAGCTTGTGAATTGGCTTCTTCGTTAGACATTCCTTTTGCTGGATTATCCCAAGCACCGCGTCTATATCCGTTAAATACTTCAGAAGAGTCCCAACGATTTTTATTACGATCTGCATTATAATGATCGGCAATGAAGAAGATACTACCGCCATTTTTCACGTATTGTAACATAGCATCTTGTTCAGATTTTTTGTAAGGAATATTTGCTTCTGGAACGATAAACACATTGTAGTCTTTTAAATCTTCGTATGTAATCGGTGTTGATTTACGTAGTTCTTTTACATGATAGCCGTTTTGGGCAATGCCGTTTCCGAAATCAGAAAAGCCACCATCAATAACCCAGTCAGCAGTCCCGGCAGTTTGACCGTGTGTATTATCGAATAATACTTTTTTCCCATTGTTTTGATTTACAACTTTTGCAGCAATTTCAGGAGCTGGGTCTACAGAGCTTTCTGCATAAGTAGACGGTATGAACGAAGTCCCTATACTTAGTGTAATTGCTGTTGCTAAAGAAAATGTAATCCATTTTTTATTCTTCATAGAAGAATCCCCCTAATAATAAATATATGTGCTTTAATAATGTAATTTATTTTTCTGTAAAAATAAAGACGGAAAACATAAAAAATATTAAAAATTTGTAAAAATACCGTGAAATTTGTTGAGAAATATTTATAGAGATTTAAAAACATCCCTTCCAAGTAATAAGGAAGGGATGTTTTGCTTAACTAATTTTTGAATTAGGTGTTTCATCAATTTTATGAAAACCTTTCATGTAATACACGACAGCTAAACCGATAAGCCAAATTGGTCCAACAATTAATGCAATCCTTGTATCTTCTGAATACGCCATTATACATAATACGAGTGCAAGGAAAGCAAGTGAGAAATATGAACTTAATGGGTATAAAGGCATTTTATACGATAACTTTTGTTTGTTTTGCGTCGGCAAACTTTTACGGAACTTAATTTGAGCGACTAATATAATACCCCAAGTCCAAATTGCCCCGAAAGTTGAAATACTAGTGAGCCATGTAAATACTTTTGCGGGCACAAGATAGTTTAATATAACACCAACGAGTAAAACGATTGCTGTTGCTACAATTCCTTGACTTGGAATACCATTTTTATTTAAACGACCGAATCTTTCAGGAGCTTTTTTCTGCTGAGCTAATGTATACAGCATGCGGCCTGTACTAAATAAACCACCATTACAAGAAGAAAGAGCTGCTGTTAATACGACAAAGTTAATAATTCCTGCTGCTTTTGCGATACCGATTTGCTGGAATGTTAATACAAATGGACTTCCTTTCTCACCAAGTTCGTTCCATGGATAAATTGCCATCATAACGAATAGAGCCCCAACGTAGAACAGTAATATTCTCCAAAATACGTTATCGATTGCTTTTGCGAGTGTTTTTTTCGGGTTTTGCGCTTCACCCGCTGTAACGCCGATTAATTCAACGCCTAAATAAGCGAATAGCACCATTTGCATGGAGAGGAGTAACCCAGAAAAACCATTTGGGAACCAGCCACCATGTGACCAAAGGTTTGAAATGCCAGTAGCGATACCACCGTTTCCGAAGCCAAATAAAATAATACCAGCCCCAACTACTATCATACAGATAATTGTGACAATTTTAATGAGAGCAAACCAAAATTCAAGTTCTCCAAATACTTTTACAGATAAAAAGTTGAAAGCACTCATTAATAATAGAGCGAGTAAAGCCCAAGTCCAGCGCGGAATATCTGGGAACCAGTACTGCATGTAAATGCCAGCAGCCGTAATTTCAGCCATGCAAGTAACAACCCATAAGAACCAGTAGTTCCAACCAGTAATATAGCCAGCTAGTGGTCCAAGATAATCATATGCATATTTACTAAAAGAGCCAGCAACAGGTTGTTCAATTGCCATTTCTCCGAGTGCTCGCATAATGAAAAAAATAACGAGTCCAGCAATCATATAGCCTAGTAAAATAGAAGGGCCAGCTAGTTTAATAGCAGAAGCAGATCCTAAAAATAGTCCAACGCCAATAGCTGAACCGAGTGACATTAAAGTAATATGTCGTTCTTTTAAACCGCGGTTTAAAGTTCCAGATTTGTTTGTGTGCTGCATAAGAAGAATCCCCCTTGTAGAGTGAACGATATTTGAATGCGTTTACTAAATATTTAACTATTTCAAATTATAAAACATTTCTATCTGTTATGCTACAAAAATAATCATTATTAACTGTACTACATCTGTGCTTGTCAGACTTAAACTTAAAATTCGAACTATTAGCGAATATATTGACTCTTCTTTTTATTGATTGTTAAGATTAAGTATTATATTTTCTCACATACTAGTAAGAAAAGAATGTGTGATAATAATTCAGATGTAGGAAGGGTACATAACCATGTTTCAATTACAAAAATATAACACTTCTGTGAAGCAAGAGCTTTTAGCTGGCATCACAACTTTTTTTACATTTGCGTATATTCTTGTCATCAATCCGAAAATATTATCTGATGCAGGTGTACCATTTGATCAAGCTTTTACGGCAACGATTATTGCGACTGTTGTAGGGACGCTATGTATGGCGTTTTTAGCTAACTATCCAATTGTTATTGCTCCAGCTATGGGAATGAATGCGTATTTTGCTTATTCTGTTGTTCAACAGGCAGAGGGGATTACATATGTCATTGCGTTTTCAGCAGTATTTGTAACAGGTATCATTTTTCTTTTATTATCTTTCACTTCATTTAGGCAAAAGCTTATTGTCGCAATTCCTGATAGTTTAAAACATGCAATTGCAGGTGGAATTGGGTTATTTATTGCTTTTATTGGATTACGTCTATCTGGAATTATCGTTGATCATCCATCTAACTTAGTTACGATTGGTGATTTCCATTCTCCAGCCGTTATTTTAACTTTAATTGGTTTGATTTTAGCGGCGGTATTAATGACATTGCGTGTGAGCGGTGCATTATTTATTAGTATGATTGTGACAGGAATTATCGCCTTCTTTACAGGACAGCTGAAGTTTACGGATAAAATTGTTGCGATGCCTCATTTACCAGAGGGGATTATCGTTTCAAATCCAATCAACGCCTTTTCAGATGTAATTGAATACGGATTATATGGCGTTGTATTTTCATTTTTACTTGTACTGTTATTTGATACAACAGGAGCATTACTCGGTTTAATTAAACAAGCAGGTTTAATTACAGATAATACAGAGAAACGTTTTGGTAAAGCATTTATTGCGGATGCAATTGGCGGTACTACAGGCTCTATCTTTGGGACAAGCCCAACAGCAGCGACGATTGAATCGTCAGCTGGTATTGCTGCAGGTGGTAAAACGGGATTAACAGGTATTGTAGTAGTCGGCCTAACGATTATAACGGCATTCTTCAGCCCTGTTATTGCTTCTTTATCAAGCGTAGCCGCTATTACAGCTCCTTCATTAATTATTGTAGGTAGTTTAATGGCGCAAAGTCTTCGTGATATTAATTGGAATGAATTTGATGATGCGTTACCAGCATTTTTAATTTTCGTTGGTATTCCGTTAACGTCTAGTATTGCGAATGGAATTGCAATTGGATTTCTAGTGTATCCAGTCTTAAAAATTGTGAAGGGGAAAGGGATGGAAGTACATCCGCTACTCTACTTATTTACAATTTTATTTGGATGTCATTTATTCTTATAATATAGATATAGGAGAGGGGACTTCTTATGAGAGGCCCCTTTTTTGTGTATAATAAAGTGAAACTATAATCAGTCACGCAAAATATAAATTACTTAATGGAATATATATGTTACAATACAGATGGAGGGGGAACATGAATGGCTGTAAGTAAAATAAAAGTCGCGCGTGTTCAGTTAGATTTAACGCAGCAACAATTAGCAGAAAAAGTAGGCGTTACAAGGCAAACGATTAGTTTAATTGAGAAGGGGAAATACAACCCATCTTTAGATTTATGTTTGAAAATTTGTTATGCAGTAGATAAAACTTTGAATGATTTATTTTGGGAGGAAAAGGAGTGAGGGGATGAGGATCGTGAAAGATGAACGCTTAATGATTGAGGGGCTAAAACATATTAGACTCGTTTTCATCTTACAAAATATTATCATACTAGGTATTGTTTTTTATCGCTACGTTTTGCAAGGTGCAGGATATGAAAGTGTTTCGGATTTATTAATGGTATTTATGTGCGGGATCATAGTTATTAACTTTTTAAACTTGAAAAATTCAGTGGAAGTGTATGAGCATACGGGCGGAGTATCACGCAGTTATCTTATGAAGCTATTATTCATTCCTGTAGGTATTGTTATTGGTATTTTAGCTATTTGTATCGTTGTAACATCAGATATTTCAATAAAAGAAATTAGTATGACAGGACTTATTATGTTAGCCTGTTTTTTAGTTCCTAGTCTGTTTATATACATATATATGAAAAAGATAAAAAGTGAAGATTGAAATATAAGAAAAGCTTTCCCGTATTGCGGAAAGCTT
The DNA here is from genome assembly GCF_027716745.1 of Bacillus cereus group sp. Bc010. Lineage (NCBI taxonomy): Bacteria > Bacillati > Bacillota > Bacilli > Caryophanales > Bacillaceae > Bacillus > Bacillus cereus group sp. Bc010. The sequence continues at coordinate 28,491 of NZ_JAQFUY010000039.1, read as the reverse complement.
TTCTTATATTCTTTTATATAGTACTTTATGAAGACCAATTGGTTCAATTTCAAAGATTTCACCATGTTCTTGGAAGCCTAAGCGCTTGTAATAGTCAGACACAGTAATTCGGCCATTACACCATAATATATTTGCTTGACGCTCTTGTAAGATTTGTTCTGCTTTCTGAATTAAGGAGCTTCCAGCGTGGTTGTTTCGAAATTCAGGTAATGTGGCCATTCCTCGTAGACGATAATGAATACCTGTAGGTAGGTCAGGATATATTTCTTTTGAGAAGGAAGCGATACTAATTAGTTTATCATTTATAAATGCCCCTAGGTGAAAGCTGTCTGTTTCATAGTCGGAAGGATATTTACAATCTGCTAATGTTTGACTCGGGCGCAAAATTTTTTGACGTAATACGTAAGTTTCAGATCCGTCAATATTTTTCACGGTAATCATATTAACATCCTTTCTTATAACGCTTTTTCTGTTAATTGTATAAAGAAATAGGCAGGTGCGGCGAAAAGTCCGAGTATGCTAGCGGTTCCGAGAAGGAGTGAAAGAAAGAGGCAAGAGTACTTTATTCCATTCGACTTTTTCCATCCGTAACTACAAATTTCAATGCTAACACCGATGAGAATAATGGCACCTAGTATTTCGGCTAATAATAAAAGAGCTAAAGTTACAATAGACATAATGTGATCCATCCTCATAATATGTGATAGTAACATTTTACCATATGAAATGGAAAAAAATGCCCCTCAATTATGTGAGGGGCATTTTTTTATTCTAATATGTTTTTTAGTGTATCGATATGTTCTTTTGAGCCTGTTACAAGTAATGTATCACCGTGTTGTAGTCTTGTATCACCATGTGGGATTAATGCTTTATTTCCACGATAAATTTGAATGACTAGTACATCACCTAAAAATGGAAGGCGACGAAGTGCAACACCGTTATATTTATTGCTACGTAGTTCAACCTCACGGACTGTTTCGTTTGCTGTTGTAATTAAGCGAACGAGACTCGGTTTATCAATTAGCGCACGTAATAGAATACGTGTAGAGTTAATTGTTGAGAAGACAGCGATATGTTCTTGTGTTGCTTTTTCTTGTAGAAGTGGATCTTCTACACTTGCAATAACATGTTCAACACCTAGTTCTTTTGCGTGTTCTGCTAATAATAAGTTTTGCTCATCATCACTTGTTGCAACAACAACTCGGTCTGCATGAAAGGCTGTTTGTTCAGTTAACGATGCAATTGTGATGTCATCTAATTTCACGATAGGGAAGTCATGTGATTTCGCTTCCTGATCATTTATTTTGTTTTGACGCATCATATATAGTGTTACGTCATAATCTTCTCGTTTTAAATCAAGTGATAACGGAAGGGTAATTCTGCTCGCACCAATAATAGAAACTTTTGGTTTTGGTGTTTCCACTTTTGGGAACATCTTTTTAAATAATATAGGCGCAAAAATACAAGTAATAACTGCGCTTAAAATAAGGGAAGCAGATAAACTTGGACTGATGATCCCTAACTTTTCACCAATTTGTGCAGCTGCAATAACTAAAGAAAGTGTCGATGTTAATAAGATGGCACTCCCCAGTACGATATTACGTGGATACCATTTTCGTAAAACGAGGGATGGTAACAGTTTTGAGATAAAGAGTCCTACAATTAGAATTGGAATCATGAGCATACTAGAAGGCTCTTTAAAAATAGACCAAACCTCTAAATTTACACCAACCATTACGAAGAAAATAGGAATGAAGAAACCGTATCCGATAGAATCCAGTTTTTCAACCATATCTTCATTTGGTGATAATAATGATACGAGTACACCTGCTAAGAAGGCACCTAAAATATTTTCAGCTCCAACGGATTCAGATAACCCAACTAATATTAAGATGAGTGCAAAAACAGCTCGTGTATCAATTTGTACACTTCCAGCTTTTAAGCTATCCAAGTATGGAATGTTTTTAAAACGTTTTGCAACGAAGTAAATAACAATACCAGCGCCGAATAGAAGAAGAAGGAGCCACATGCTTTGGCCGCTCTCGGAATTTAATCCGACGAATACAGCGAGTAAAATCATTGTAACTAAATCCGCAATAACAGCGACTAATAAAATGATTTGCCCAATTGCTGTTTTTCCTAAGTTATTCTCTTTTAATGTTGGTACGACAACACCTAAAGAGATTGTTGAAATGATTAAAGTCATAAACATTGCATTATCTACAAATCCTAGCCATACGAATAGTAGTGATAGGGCATAAGATAAGATGAAAATAAAGAAGAAGATAATGCTTGCTGCTTGGAATGTGTTTGGTTCGTTTGTCGTGTTCTTTTTCCCTTTTTGTTTAAAGATAGAAAAATCAATTTCTAAACCGCTTAAAAACATAAGAAAGATAAATCCTAGTGTCGATAAGACTTGAAGCCACATATCTGGCTCAATAATATTAAACCCACTTTTACCTACAAAGATTCCTGCGATGATTTCTGCAACAACGACAGGAAGTGCTTTTAATTTAAAGCGTTGTAACAAAAGGGGAACGAAAAACGCGATTGCAACGACAACCATAAGTGATAGAACAGAAGTGTGATGTTCCATTGCGTTCTCTCCCTTCAAATAAATATAGTACCTATTTAGCCATATAATAGGTAGAAAAGCAACGCATATGGATTCGATTTCATAAAGAAAGAGTTTTCTTAACATTTGTCATAATAAGTATATTTTTCATGATTCTGTTGTTAATTCCGTAATGTGGATGTAATAGGGGAGGGAATAAAAAAAGGACTGCTGAGCAATCTCAGCAGTCCTTTTCATGTACATTACATTGAGAAGAAGATCCATACAGTTAAACCAACTGTTGCAGTTGCAACGAAGAAACTGTAGATCATAGTAAGAATTTGAACTCTTCCTTCTCCTTCTTTTAAATGCATGAACATAATTAATTGTAACAACGCTTGCGCAACAGCCATTATGATAATGGTAGTTAAGATCGTTGATAGTGGCAGGGTTGTGTAAAGTGCCACGTATAAAGCTAGAAACGTTAGTGCAAGCGATAAAATAAATCCGAAAACGTGTGACCAAGGGAATCCGCTATGCGCATGCCCGTTTGCTTGGTTGTTATTTTGACCCATTTACGCCACCATCCCGTTCAAGTAAACTAGTGTGTAAATAAAGACCCAAACTAGATCAAGGAAATGCCAGTATAAGCTGATAATGAATACTTTACGAGCTGTAACCGGTGTTAAACCTCGTTTTAAAATTTGGATAATAACACAAATTGCCCAAATGATACCGCCTGTTACGTGGGCTCCGTGTGTTCCAAGAAGAACGAAGAATCCAGATAGGAAAGCACTTGTTTGAATTGTTGCGCCTTCACCAATATACATAATGAACTCTTCAATTTCGAAGAATAGGAAGCCTGCACCTAAAAGTAATGTAAGGACGAACCATCCAAGCATTGCTTTTTGGTTGTGCTTACGCATTTCGTGAATCACGATACCACATGTGAAACTACTTGTTAAAAGTAGTAATGTTTGAATTAAAAGCGTTTTAAGTTCAAACAGTTGTGCTGGTGTTGGGCCATCTGCCGTACGACCAGCAAGTACTAGATAAGAGGCGAAAAGTGTTGCGAACAGCATAATTTCAGCCCCAAGAAAAATCCAGAATCCTAGGATATTCAATCTGCTTTGTTCGGATTGATATTCCAAGGGTAAGCTTTTATCTAAAGCCGCCATATCATTTCACCTCTCATGCTACATGTTCTGATTTTTTAATTTCATCAACACTAATATAGTAACCTTCATCGTAATCGAATGAACGATAGATTAAGCAAGCTAAAATACCAATGCCGCCGATTGCTGCAAGCCAGAACCAGCTAAATACTAATGCGAAACCTGCAAGACCGAAGAATCCAGACGCAATAATAGGCACGCCAGAGTTACTTGGCATGTGAATTGGTTTAATATCTTCTGCTGCTGGTGTAACTGTTTCTCCGCGTTTCTTCATGTACCAGAAAGCATCAGCTTCTTTGATTTCAGGAAGTTTTGCGAAGTTGTAATGTTGTACAGGAGATTGAGTTGCCCATTCAAGTGTACGGCCATCCCATGGATCTCCAGTTGTGTCACGTTCTCCGTGACGAGCACTCCAAATTACGTTGTAACAAAGAAGTACGAAACCAATACCCATCATTACTGCACCGACAGATGCGATTTGGTTTAGCCATCCCCATCCAAGGCTTTCAGAGTAAGTGTACATACGACGAGTCATACCGTCTAAACCTAAGAAGTACATTGGGAAGAAACAGATGTTGAATCCGCTCATAAAGATCCAGAATGTCCATTTACCTAGGCGTTCATTTAACATATGACCAGTCATTTTTGGATACCAGAATGTGAATCCAGCAAGCATAGCGAATACTGTACCTGCGATTAATACGTAGTGGAAGTGAGCGATTAGGAAGTAGCTGTTATGGTACTGATAATCAGCTGCTGCCATACCAAGCATAACCCCTGTAACCCCACCGACTACGAAGTTTGGAATAAATGCCAATGACCAAAGCATTGGAACTGTAAAACGAATACGTCCTTTATACAGTGTAAACAACCAGTTAAAGATCTTAACCCCGGTTGGAATCGAAATCGCCATTGTCGAAATCGAGAAGAATGAGTTAACCGCTGGACCTGCACCCATCGTGAAGAAGTGGTGAAGCCATACGACGAAACTTAGTAAAGAAATTGCAACCATTGAGTATACCATCGCACTGTAACCGAATAGACGCTTACGTGAGAATGTACTAATGATTTCAGAGAAAATACCGAATGCCGGTAAAATAACGATATATACTTCAGGGTGACCCCATACCCAGAATAGGTTGGCCCATAACATTGGCATACCGCCGCTCGCCATCGTAAAGAAGTGAGCATCGAATAGACGGTCAAATGTCATTAATGCAAGAGCAACTGTTAATACTGGGAAAGCGAAAATAATGATAATTGTTGTAATTAAGATTGACCAAGTAAACATTGGCATTCTCATTAAAGTCATACCAGGTGTACGCATTTTTAAGATAGTAACAAGGAAGTTAATACCTGTCATTAACGTACCGAGACCTGAAATCTGTAATGCAATTGCGTAGTAGTTATTTCCTACACCAGAAGTAAACTCTGTACCTGCCATTGGGAAGTAAGAAGTCCACCCAGCGTCTGGAGAACCACCAATTACGAAAGCGATGTTGAATAACATTGCTCCGACAAAGAATAACCAGAAACTTAAAGCATTTAAGAACGGATATGCAACGTCACGAGCACCAATTTGTAATGGTACTACAAGGTTCATTAATCCCATAACGAATGGCATCGCCATGAAAAGAATCATAACTGTACCGTGTGTTGTGAAGATTCCGTTATAGTGTTCAGCGTTTAAATAAGTTGTTTCTGGGAATGTTAACTGTGCACGGATCATTAAACCGTCCATACCACCACGGAATAACATAATAACCGCAGAGATAATATACATGGCCCCAATTTTTTTATGGTCAACAGTTGTTAACCATTCGTCCCAAAGCCATTTCCATTTTTTATACTTTGTTAGTACGAAAATGATTGCTAATGTCACAAGAACGATAGAAGCGTCTGCACCGTAAATAATCGGGTCACCTGTGACAAAAAATTCATCAAGCTTCACTTTGTTCACTCCAATCTGTTGGAATTATAGCTATTATTTTTTGTTTTTGTAGTAGTTGTAATCACAATATTCAAGTGATTTTGGATCTACATAACTTAAGTGATGGCTAGAGAATGTCATACGACCAACTACACCAGGTTTAACAATTTCGTTGTACTTATCTTCTGTTAGTTTAGGAGCAGTTTGTTGTACTTCTTTAACCCACTTGTCATATTTCTCTTTAGTTTTTGCTTCAACTTCGAACTCCATGTGAGTAAATCCTTCACCAGAGAAGTTCGCGCTACGTCCTAGGTAAGAACCTGGCTTATCAGCTTGTAAATAAAGGTCCATAATCATGCCATCCATTGTGTACTTCATACCACCAAGTTCTGGTACCCAGAAAGCATTCATTGGGCCGACAGAAGTCAGTTTGAATTGAATTGGTACACCAGCTGGGATGTTTAAATAGTTAACGGTTTCAATTTTTTCCTCTGGGTAACTGAATAACCATTTCCAGTTTGCAGATGTAACATAAATCTCCACTGGTTTAATATGTTTGGACTCTTTCGGAACCTCTTCCGAAGCATAAGTTGCTTTTACTGTTGGAATCGATAATGCGATAACGATAATAACAGGAACAAGCGTCCAAATGATTTCTAATAATGTGTTACCGTGTTGTTCAGGTGGCTCATAGTCCATATTCTCTGGTTTTTCACGATAACGAATCAAGATGACTGTAAACAAGATGAATACAATTGCGATAATTAATGACATAAGCAAGAATGACCAAACAATTAAATCATACTGTGCTTTTGCAACAGGTCCTTGCGGATTTAATACTGCGAGTTTTTTATCACAGCCACCGAGGAACAGAAGTAATGATAACGGAAGAAGCGAAGCCAACTTCCAAAACGCTTTCTTTAGTTGCACGATTGAAAATCTCCTTTCTCCTTGGATTGAAACTATGCCAATAAAACAATATAAACCTATTAATTTATAGAAGGCAATAGTTTTTGAGATATTGTTAAAAAATAGACACAAATGCACACTTTTTAAGGTGAATATCATTTGTAACTTGATTACATTGTAAACTATTTTCCAGAGAAAAATGCGATTGTGAAAATTTTAAGATAAATAAAGTTATACCAGGATACCCAAGAAATAGAAAAAAGCTATCTTATGATAAGAAAGATAGCTGAATATTTTGTATATTTAGTTTACTTCTTTTTTTAGACTTATTTGTTGTTCAAATGTGACAATTTTTTTATATTTCACTTGATATAAAATGTAACAAATAACCATAAATGGAATACCGCAATAAAGAGCGATTCTCTGATCTGGAATGAAAGCTAAACTTACAAATGTAATGAAATTGAGTGAGAATGCTACGATTGGAACGAGCGGATAAAGTGGTGTGCGATATTTTAAATCATTGATGTCACCACCGTTTTTCACGAAGTTTCTACGGAAGAAAAACTGTGAAGCCGCAATTGACATCCAAACGACAACGGCAGCCATTGCTGCGATAGATGTTAAAACTAAAAAGACAGTATCTGCTGCAAATATACTTGTTAATAGGGATAGACTTGCAAAGATTAGACTGAAAATCAATGCGTTTAATGGTACGCCTTTTTTCGTTAACTTCGTAAATGCTGGACTTGCCATTCCTTGTTTTGCCATTGCCCAAAGCATACGTGAATTTGCGTATAGACCAGAATTGGCTACGGATAATACAGCTGTAATAATAACAAAGTTCATAATGTCTGCTGCATATGGAATACCAGCTACATCAAATACAAGTACAAATGGACTTTCGACTAGATTAGCCTCTTGCCATGGGAGTAAACCTACAACAACTGATATGGCTAGGACGAAGAAGAATAGCGTTCGCCAAATGGTATTTTTGATTGCTTTTGGAATTGTTTTTTCAGGATTCTCACTTTCTCCTGAAGCGATTCCGATTAATTCTGTTCCTTGGAAAGAATAATTCACTGTAATCATCGTAAGAAGAACAGCCAATGCACCATTCGGAAATAATCCGCCATTTTCAGTGAAATTGTGAAGCATTGGAGCTGGTTTTCCGTTAAAGTCTAGTAGACCGAACATAACTGCACCACCGAGTACGATGAAAATAACGATGGTTGCGACTTTTACACTAGCGAACCAAAATTCTGCTTCTGCATATGCTTTTGCTGATAGAGCGTTTACAAGAAAGAGTGCTGCTGCAAATGTAACACACCAAATCCACGAAGAAACATCTGGAAACCAGCGTTTCATTAAAATACTTACAGTTGTTAACTCTACTCCAACTGTAACAGCCCAATTTAACCAATACATCCAACCGACAACAAAACCAAAACCAGGTGAAATAAATTTGCTTGCATAGCTTTGGAATGAACCTGCTTCTGGCATAGCAACAGATAATTCACCAAGACATAACATCGTTAAATACATAACAAATCCACCGACTAAAAATGCAAGAATAGCACCACCAGGGCCGGCGTTATGGACGATTTGACCAGATCCCATAAATAGGCCAGTTCCGATAACACCACCAAGTGCAATCATAAATAGGTGTCTACTTTTCATTGTACGTTTTAAATCTGTTTGTTCTACTTGTTGATTCATATGCCCCTCACCCCGTTATTTTTTATATGTGTTAACTGGTTTTCATTCTGAGTCTTTAATCATTAGTGGGGGATATGACACATACTCGGTTTATTTACTATGAAATGAATGGAGTATGTAAAAAACGAACTATGACTAAATACCCTAAGAATGTTTTTATTAACAAGGTGATATCTTCACTATGTTAATTATTTCGATTTTAGCAAAAAAATTCAGAAAAGTATATTGTTTTTTCTTTTTATTAAAAATAATTAGAATTTTATAACGATGTAGTTGTGAACAATAATTCACAGAATCTTTCTAGCAAACTAGTAAGAAGAAAGGTACAATGGTAAGAGGTATGTCTGTAAAATAATAATTAATGGAGTTTTGTTTAAAATGAAAAAGTTAAAATATCTTTTTGTTTTTGGAATTATATTTGCTGCAGCGTTTTTTATAGGGAAAGATAAGATTATACAAAAGGCACAAGTGCTACGCTTAGATTTTCTATCTGAAATGAAAGAAGCGGCTATGATTGAAAATGTTCCGTTTATAAAGCAGTTACCAGAATTACCTCGTGGATGTGAAGTGACAAGCTTAGCTATGTTGCTACAATATAAAGGTGTACAAGTAGATAAGATGCAACTTGCTAGTGAAATTCATCGAGTTCCATTTGAACAAAATGGTTTGCGCGGAAATCCTTATGAGGGGTTTGTTGGAAATATTTATACGAAAGCTGAACCAGGATATGGTGTATACAATAAACCAATCTTTAATTTAGCAGAAAAATATGTTTCTGAAAAAGTAATTAATTTAACAGATAGAGACGTGAAAGATCTATATAAAGTAATTAGTTCTGGTTCTCCAGTATGGGTTATTATTAATACAACGTTTCAGCCGCTAGCTGAAAGTAGTTTTGAAACATGGAATACAAGTTCTGGTGAAGTGAAAATTACATATTTTGAGCATAGTGTAGTAGTAGTTGGATACGATCAAAACTTTGTATATGTAAATGATCCACTAAAAAATAATCCACGTTTCGCTGTTCCACGAGCAGAGTTTGAGAAAGCGTGGGAGCAAATGGGGAAACAAGCAATTACTATTTTATAATAATGAAAAAGCCATCTTTTGATGGCTTTTTATTTTTAAGTAACCATGATATAAAATTCAGAAGATTCTTTTAAAAGTTAACAATTCACGTTATAATAACATTTAACTTGGTGAAGAAGGGGAGAAGAGAAATGGATGTTGCAAAAGAACTTGTTTTGTCAAAGGATCAGTTGGTTGAGTGGAGAAGGCATTTTCATAAGTATCCAGAGTTATCTTTTCAAGAAGAGAAAACATCGCAGTTTGTATTCGATATACTTCGGGAAATTCCATGTTTAGAAGTATCAAGACCTACTAAATATAGTGTAATGGCAAGGTTGATTGGAAAGCAGCCTGGTAAAATAGTTGCGGTTCGAGCTGACATGGATGCTCTTCCTATTCATGAAGAAAATGAGTTTGACTTTATTTCTACATATCCGGGTGTAATGCATGCATGTGGCCATGATGGACATATAGCGATATTACTTGGAGTTGTACATAAGTTAGTAGAAGCAAGAGAGAAGATTAAAGGGGAGATTCGTTTTCTATTCCAACATGCTGAAGAAAATTTTCCTGGTGGTGCAGAGGAAATGGTTGCAGCGGGTGTAATGGAAGGGGTCGATTATATTATTGGTGCTCACCTTTGGGCATCGTTAGAGGTTGGAAAAGTAGGTGTAATTTATGGTCCCGCAATGGCTGCTCCAGATGTTTTTAAAATTATAATAGAAGGAAAAGGTGGCCATGCTGGAATCCCTCATGAAACAGTTGATAGTATTTCAATCGGTACACAAGTGGTTTCGCAACTTCAGCAAATTGTATCTCGGCTCACGAATCCGTTAGATTCTCTTGTAGTATCTGTTACGCAATTTCACGCTGGGACAACTCATAATGTGATTCCAGAACAAGCGGAGATTGAAGGGACAGTGCGGAGTTTAAGGCATGAGTTGCGAGAAGAAACAGAGAAAAGAATTGAACAGATTGTAAAGCATGTGACGGAAGCTTACGGAGCGAAATATACGTTTTCGTATGAATATGGATATCGTCCAGTCGTAAATGATTATGAAGTTACAGAGATTATTGAGCAAACAGCATTACAGCTTTATGGAAGGGAACGAGTTACGCGTTTACAGCCGACGATGGCTGGAGAAGATTTTTCAGCGTTTTTACAAAAAGCACCAGGTACATTCTTTTTTATCGGTGCAGGAAATAAAGAGAAAGGAATTATATATCCTCATCATCACCCTCGTTTTACGATTGATGAAGATGCATTATCGATTGGTGTGCAAGTCTTTGTATCATCGATTATGAATTTCATAAGTAAAGGAGAATGAGATGAAGAAAATACACGTATTAGCGCTTATTCCAGTTTTTTGTTTAGTTGTTGGACCCGTATTTGCTAATTCAGTTACTCCTTACATATTAGGGATGTCATTTTTATTATTTTGGGTATTATTATCAGTGCTTATTACATCTCTTTGTATGGGGATTGTGTACGTATTTGATCCTGCTAATAAGGGGGATGTAAAATGACCGCATTACTTATCATTATTTTATTTTTGTTTCTCGCACTATTTTTAGGAATTCGGGCACAACACGGAAAAGATATGAATTTAGAGCAATGGTCAGTTGGAGGAAGAGGCTTTGGTACTATTTTTGTTTTTCTTCTTATGGCAGGTGAAATTTATACGACATTCACATTTTTAGGTGGAAGTGGATGGGCGTATAGTAAAGGAGCACCTACTTTTTATATTTTAGGTTATGGTGCATTAGCTTATATTTTATCTTATTTTTTATTACCACCAGTTTGGAAGTATGCAAAAGAGCATAATCTAGTTTCACAGCCAGACTTTTTTGTGAAGAAATATAAGAGTCAGGCACTTGGCCTTATCGTTTCTATCATTGGGGTTATTTCGATTATCCCATACCTTGTTTTACAGTTAAAAGGATTAGGAATTATCGTTTCGGAAGCGTCTTATGGAAGGGTATCGCCAGTTATAGCAGTGTGGATTGGCGCAATTGTTATAACGATATATGTAATGGTTTCAGGTATACACGGCTCTGCTTGGACGGCCGCTTTGAAGGACATTATGATCCTGTTTATCGTTATGTTTTTAGGTATATATTTACCGTACCATTATTACGGAGGATTTCAGCCGATGTTTGAAGCTGTAGAAGCAGCAAAACCAGGGTTTTTATCTTTACCTGATGAAGGAATGAGCATTTCTTGGTTTGTTTCTACTATTGTATTAACAGCTCTCGGTTTCTATATGTGGCCCCATACATTCGCCTCTGCTTTCTCTGCAAAAAATGAAAAAGTATTTCGTAAAAATGCGGCCATTATGCCACTGTATTCTTTAGTTTTACTTTTCGTGTTCTTTGCAGGGTTTGCAGCTATCTTACAAGTTCCTGGATTAAAGGGAGGGGATGTAGACCTTTCGTTATTCCGTCTGGCTCTTCAAACTTTTGATCCTTGGTTTATTGGGATTATTGGTAGTGCCGGAGTTTTAACGGCATTAGTTCCAGGTTCTATGCTTGTCATGGCCGCTTCTACATTATTAGCGAAAAATATTTACCGAACAATGGTCCCATCTGCTTCGGATCGACAAGTGGCAAAAACAGCGAAATTATTTGTTCCTGTAGTAACGCTTGTAGCTGTTTTGTTTACTTTTAAAGGTGGAGAAACGATAGGAGCACTTCTTTTAATGGGATATAGTATAGTGACACAGCTTTTCCCTGCACTTGTATGTAGTCTGTTTCCACGTCAGGTTATTACGAAGCAAGGAGCGATTGCAGGGATGGGGATTGGGTTGTTAGTGGTTGCGTATATTACTCTATCGGGTTCAACTATAGCTACGATGTTTCCGAGTTTCCCTCAATATATAAAAGATTTAAATGTAGGTATAGTCGCGTTGTTAATGAATATGATTGTGATGTTTATCGTTAGTGGGTTCACGAAAAATGTGTCTATAAAGACAGACAATATAATAGTAGAAAAGTAATTCTAATGCTAGAGCTATCTTTGAAAAGAGATAGCTCTTTTTTGTATATATTTTCTTCGATTAGCGGAATCTAACTAAAAACTTGTTGAAAAGGAAGTTAGGTGGGGGACTTGTTAGAGCTAAAAGGTAACTTATTTGAAGTTATGAAAAAAATTAGGGATGAGTTAGGTTCACCGAATGATTTAACAATTAGGGAAGTTGCCCTTGCTGGCAGTTTTACACGTTGTGCTGTTATTTTTCTGTGTGGGTTAACAGATAAGGATAATGTTTATAAATATGTAGTTCGTACACTTCAATATGAAGAAGTACAAAAAGAAGCAGCTATCGTTCAAACGTTATTGGATCGTTTTATTTCTATTGCGGAAGTCGGTAAGAAGACAACATTTCCGGATATTATAAATGCGATTTTAGCGGGAGATACAGTTATATTAATTGATAATATTCAAACAGCTATCGTGATTAATAGTAGAGCTTGGGAAAAAAGAAGTTTAGAACCACCAGTAACAGAAGATTTAATACGTGGACCGAGGATTGGATTAAATGAAGATATTAACGTGAATAAAATGTTAATTCGCCGTAGTTTACGTGACCCAAAGCTGAGATTTCAATCTTATATTATGGGGAAGAGATCCCAAAAAGAAGTGACTTTAGTATATATAGAAGACATTATTAATCCTTACATTGTAGAAGAGCTAGATCGGCGTCTTCAATCCATAGTGACAGATGTCGTTTTTGAGACGGGTACAATTGAGCAATTAATTCAAGATAATAATTTGTCGCCGTTTCCGCAGTTTTTGAATACGGAAAGGCCTGATAATGTTGTGGCCTCATTAGCGAAAGGAAAGGCAGCTATTTTGGTGGATGGATCACCGTTTGCCCTTATAGCTCCGCTAGTATTTGTTGATATTTTTCAATCTGTGGAAGATCATTATGAGCGTTGGGTAATAGGGACTTTATTAAGAATTTTGCGAATGGGTTCTGGTATAGTTGCAGTTTTAATGCCGGCGATGTATGTAGCGCTCGTCTCATATCACCAAGGACTTATTCCTTCTAAATTGGCTTATTCGATTGCCGGGGCAAGAGAAGGTGTTCCGTTTCCTGCCTATATAGAAACGTTAATGATGGCATTAACGATGGAATTAATACGAGAAGCGGGAATTAGGTTGCCGAAACCGATGGGGCAAACAATTGGGATTGTAGGTGGGCTTGTAATTGGAGAAGCAGCGGTGAACGCAGGAATTGTAAATCCATTTTTAGTTATTATTATTGCGGTTACAGCTATTGCTACATTTTCACTTCCAGTGTATAGCATCACAATTACGTTTCGAATTTTACTTTTCGTCTTTGTATTAGCAGCAACTGCTTTTGGGTTGTATGGAATCATTCTAGCTCTTATTGCGCTTGCTATTCATATTACAAATTTAACAAGTGTTGGTGTACCGTATACGACTCCAATTGCTCCTGCATTTTATAAAGATTGGAAAGAAGAGTTTATTCGCATGCCAAAATCAATGTTGAAAGAGAGACCGGAATATTTACAAACAAAAGATTCTACAGTACGTCCAAAGGAGCGAGAATAATTGAAACCATTTGAGTATGGCGATGAAGAAATTGGATCTCGGGAAATTGGGTTTGCGGTATCATCGACCATTATTGGTATAGGCGCATTATCTATGCCAAGGGATATTGCTAACCAAACTTTATTTTCAGATGGTTGGATTATTTTGCTTTTGGGTGGATTGATATGTGCAGTTTTAGGCTGGTTTGTAACGAGGGTGGCTATTTTATTTCCAAAACAAAACTTTGTTCAATATACGAGTACGCATTTGACAAAGCCGGTAGCATACACGATTAGTATGGTTTTAGTATTAACGTTTGCTGCTTTGACAGCATATGAATCAAGAATGATTGCAATTATTTCGCAAACGTATTTATTTAGTGAGACACCAGTACAGCTACTATCTTTTTTCTTCTTATTGGTTGTTATCTATGGAATAGCAGGATCGAGAGCAGCTTTGTTACGATTAAATGTTATGTTCTTACCTATTGTTTTAATTGCAATAGTGCTTCTTTCTTTATTAAATATAAATTTAATGGAAATAAACAATTTGTTTCCAGCTTTCCAAACGGAAGTAAGTCAATACGCTGTTGGGGTTAAAAATTCTATATTCACATTTATTGGATTTGAGGTAGCTCTGTTTTATGCTGTGTTGTTGAATGATAAGACAGCGAAAAAGGCACCAATGGCAGTTGCGAAAGCAGTGATAGTAAATGTGCTCTCATACATTTTAATTTATGTAACGTGTATTAGTGTTTTTACATATATGACAACTCGTGGATTGACATACCCAACAATTGAATTAGGGAAAGAAATTGAAATTGGTGGAGGCTTTTTAGAAAGGTTCGATGCAATTTTTTTTACGACTTGGATTATTACTATTTATAACACTACAGCCATGTATTATGACGTCGCATCTCTATTGTTTTGTGCTATGTTTCCGAAAGTGAAGAAACATATTTTTATTTTCGGAAGCGCGCCTCTAATTTTTATGCTGAATATGCTCCCGGGTAATTTAAATACGTTATCAAGTTACGGAACGTATTTAGCGTGGATAGATATGGGGTTTGTCGTATTAGCGCCTTTGCTAGTTTTTATTGTATATAAAATAAAAAGAAGGAATGGTAGAAATGAAACACCTTCTTAAAATTATAATGGTTATGGTTTTAGCTGGGTCTATAAGTGGGTGCTCTGAACTAGAAGAAATAGAAGAAAGAGGATTTGTAGTAGGCGCAGTTTACGATATTGTGAAGAAAAAGAAATCAAATCCGATTATGAAAGGGACGTATCAGATGGTACTTCCCAGTAAGTTAGCACAACAAAGTGGACAGGGCGATGGAGATAGTGAAAATTATATTAACGTAAGTGCGAAAGCAGATAGCGTCTTTGAGCAAATAAGAATAATTGCTAAAAAAATTAGTCGAACATTATTTTTTCCGCATATACAAGTCATTATTTTTTCGGATGAATTACTAGCAAATCCGTATGTTTTGCAAAATACGTTAGATGTATATTTTCGTGATCATGAAATGAGAAGAAATATTCGTTTGTTCGTTTCCAAGAAAAATGCAGAATCTATTTTAAAACAGAGTGCAAAACCTGAAAACTTACCGGCGCAGTATATTGATATGTTAGCTGAACATCCTCCGAAAAACGCTCAAATGATTGAGGCGGCGAGAATTGGTGAAGTACAAGGGAAAATGATCGCAGATCGAAGTTTTGCATTACCTCTCTTAGGGTTAACTAAACAAGGCGTACAAATGGAAGGAGCGGCATTGATTCGTGGAAAGGATAATAAGTGCGTTGGAACTTTGAGTGGAGAGCAAACATTAGGAATGAACTATGTAATAGGTAAAAAAATTGGAGGTTTCTTTACTGTTCGTAAAAAGAATCAGCTCATTACATATGAAATTCATAAGTTGCGCCGAAAGATCCAAGTGTCTACTGAAAATGCTACAAAACCGAAGTTTGATATTCATTTGTCCACAGAAGGCATATTAGCTGAGTTACATTTTAATGAACCGAAACAAGTGATGAATGAAAAGCTTTTAAAGAAAGAAATTTCAAAGGAAATGAAGAAGCGTATTGAAAAATCTATACAGCTTGTTCAAAAAAATATAAAGTAGATGTATTGGAATTAGGAGAGGTATATAAGAAGCATAATTATAAAGAGTGGAAGAAAATTAGTAAGAATTGGGATCGAGGCCAGAATTATTTTAGTAATGCTGAAATTAATGTTCACGTTGATCCAACAATTGAACATTCAGGTTCAGCATTACCAAAGAAAGTGAAGTAAGGTGATGGAGGTTGTTTACTGGATTAGGGATTAGTTGCACAATATTAATGGCAGTTCTTCCGGGAGCTATATACTACATTCATAAAAAAATTACAACGTATGGAGCGCAGCCTTGGAATAATGATGTGCAAAAAAAGAAACCTGAATAATTTCAGGTTTCTTTCGCACAAAGCATATGTGAAGGGGGATACCTTCTATGTATGCTTTGTTTTTATACAAGCCCTAACCAATGTACCAATTGTGTAGAGAGGAATGTCACAACAATAGCGATAACGGTAGGGATTGCAAACGATAAGAATGTCCATTTTGCACTTTTTGTTTCTTTATATATGTTAACCAGTGTCGTTCCACATGGGAAATGAAGAAGTGAGAACAACATTGTGTTTAACGCCGTTAACCAAGTCCAACCATTTTCTAAGAATAGATTTTTAATTTGATTAAAATCATCTATTTCAGTTAAAGCTCCGGTTGATAAGTAAGACATTAATAAAATCGGGATAACAATTTCGTTCGCTGGTAGTCCAAGAATGAACGCAGCTAGAATAAATCCGTCAAGTCCTAACATTTTAGCGAATGGATCTAGGAAGTTTACAAAATACATAAGTAGGCTTGTGTCACCGATGAAAATATTAGCAAGTAACCAAGTTAATGCAGCCGCAGGAGCAGCTACAACAACAGCTCGTTTTAAAACATAGACGGATTTATCGAGTGTTGCACGCACAATTGTATTCCAAACCTTTGGCTTACGGTATGGTGGTAACTCGAGTGTGTAGTGAGTTGGAACGCCTTTTAAAGCTGTTTTTGATAGTACCCAAGAAACGGTTAATGTCATAACGATACCAATTACAACCATTCCAACTACAACTCCAGCAGTAACCAATGTTTGCATACTACCTGTATAACCGGCAGCCATAAATAATGAAGCCATTAAAATTAACATAGGCCAGCGACCGTTACAAGGAACGAAGTTGTTTGTTAAGATTGCAAGCATACGTTCACGTGGTGATTCAATAATACGTGTTGACATAATGGCTGCTGCATTACAACCAAAGCCCATTGCCATTGTTAAAGATTGTTTACCATGTGCACCAGAGCGTTTGAATAAGCGGTCCATATTAAACGCAACTCGTGGTAAGTATCCGTAGTTTTCTAACAGTGCAAACATGGGGAAAAAGATGGCCATAGGTGGTAACATAACGCTAATAACAGCACCGATACCACGGAATAAACCAAGTATTAAAATGCCATGTAGCCATTCAGGTGCATGTGCTGCTTGAAACCAAGATGTTAAATATCCTTCGGCCCATCCGAAGAACTCAGCAATCATATCAGATGGTACGTTAGCCCCTGCAATTGTAAGATAAAAAATGATAGATAAAATACCAAGCATAATTGGGAATCCCCAGATTGGAGATGTGAAAATTTTATCTAGTTTTTCAGAACGATACAATTTATCCGTATTTGTATATTGAACAGATTCTTTACATATGCTTGCAGATGTTCGGTAAATATCTCCGACAATATCATCTCGTATATCCTCTTTTGATAGTGCTTGTGCATGTTGAATAATATAGTCTAATGGAAGAGCTTTACTGGCTGAGTGAGATTCCATTCATTACGACCTCCCTTACAAGTGGTTCATTATGGTGTTTTTGAAGTGTAGTTAAGAAATTTTTATCTCCATCTAATATACGTAACGCAATCCAGCGTGCTGGATACGTATCACCGAACACTTTATAAATTTGTGGTTCTAATTCCTGAATCATATTCTCGATTTTTTCGCTGTAAGAAATTTTAATTGGTGTTGGAATTAGCTTTTTATTTGCTACTTTGGCAATAACATTTAGTAAATGACCGATGCCTACTCGGTTACGAGCGGAAATTTTAACTACAGGTACACCGAGTGATTTTGCTAATTTCTTTTCATCAATAACGATGCCTTTTTTCTCAGCTTCATCAATTAAGTTAATACAAATGACTACGTTGCTCGTCATTTCCATCACTTGGAGTGCTAAATTTAAATTTCGCTCCATAGCAGTTGCATCGACAACAACTACAGTTACTTCTGGTTTTTCAAATATAATATAATCCCTTGCTACTTCTTCATCTGCAGAATTTGAATATAGTGAGTAAGTTCCAGGTAAATCTATTAATGTATATTTACTACCGTTATGTTCATATTCCCCTTCAGCTTTTAAAACAGTTTTTCCTGTCCAGTTTCCAGTATGTTGTTTTAAGCCTGTTAAAGTATTAAATAATGTACTTTTCCCGGTATTCGGGTTGCCGGCTAAAGCAATGCGATGTTTGCTCATCTGAAATCATCTCCTATTAATATCCCGAAAATAAGGGAGCTTTCTTCCTTACGTAGTGCAATAGTGGTGTTGCTTACTTGATAAGCGACCGGATCTCCAAGTGGACTGCGTTGTAATACTTTAATTGTTGCCCCAGGGATAAATCCTAAATCTAATAAACGTCGTTTCATAGTTCCTTCTAATTGTATCTTCTCAATTTGTACAAACTCTCCTGTCTTAAATTCGGAAAGTGGTTTTATATTAGCCGATACCATAAAAGTTACCTCATCTCTATATTGTTAGTTTAAGTTTAAAAAGTTTCCTTAGGTAAACTTTTTGTTAGTAATATAGTAGACTACATTGGATGATGCTGTCAATTGGTACTTTAAAAATATTCATTTATTTTTAGAATTGTTCCAATTTATTTAGTTGTACTAAAAAATATTACTGAAATTCTGTGTAATGTGCATAAATTAGGCGTGTAAAAGTAACAAAATACAGCGGAATTGTAAATGTAACTTTAACTAAAAGGGAAAAAGAGCGAAAAACATTTACATTTAATTTACATTGTTAAGAGTAAATTTACATTACAGCTTAATTAGTGTGGATTTTGTTGGGTTCTTTAACTATAAATGTTGGGATTCCTAGTTTTTAAGGATTATTATCGTCATTTACTTAAAATTAAAAATTGCTTAACACTCACATAATATTATTGTCCTACAATGAATTTGTGTTCGAAAGAAGTAGATAAATGTGAAAAGTGATAATCCAAATGGGGGTACAAGACATGGTCATGAAAAAGGGTATTAAATTTTCTTTAGCAGCTTTAGTGGTAGCGGGTTCATTAGTGGGATGTGGAAAAGCAGAAGAGACATCAGGTAAAGATGCTAAAGGAAGCGATAATGCAAAACAAGAATTGTCAGGTACGATAGCAGCTGCAGGCTCTACAGCACTTCAACCTCTTGCAGAGGAAGCTGGAAAGAAATTTATGGAGAAAAATTCAAACGTTTCTATTCAAGTGCAAGGTGGCGGTAGTGGAACTGGAATTAACCAAGTAGCTTCTGGTGCGGTCCAAATTGGTAACTCAGATGTTCCATCTGCAGATAAAATAAAAGATGCTGATAAGGCGAAAGAATTAGTAGATAACAAGGTGGCGGGTATTGCATTCGCACTTGTCGTAAATAAAGATGTAAAAGTTGATAACTTAACAGTACAACAAGTACAAGATATCTTCACTGGAAAAGTAACAAACTGGAAAGAGGTAGGCGGGAAAGATGAAAAAATCAACGTAATTAACCGTCCAGCTTCTTCTGGTACACGTGCTACATTTGAAAAAACAATTATGAAAGATGCGAAAATTAATGACGGAACTGGTACTACACAAGATTCTAACGGTGCAGTAGAGCAAGCGATTAATTCTACTCCAGGTTCAGTAAGTTATTTAGCAATGTCTTACATGGTTGGCGAGAAAAAAGGTGCGCTACAAACAGTGAAAATTGATGGTGCTGAACCAAAAGTTGAAAACATTGCGTCTGGTAAATATCCATTCTGGTCTTACGAGTACATGGTAACGAAAGGTGAAGCGAAAGAAGCAACAAAAGCTTACATTGACTATGTAAAAGGTAAAGATTTTGAAAAGCAAGTAGAAGATATGGGTTATATTCCAATGTCTAAATTAAATAAGTAATAAAATTTATGGGGCTGGCTGCAAGGCCAGTCCTGTTCATTTCAATTTATGAAGTGGGGTCTGTCCTGTGATGAAGGGGAAAAAACAAATTAATTACGTGAAAAGTGAATATATAGGAAGATCACTTGTTACGTTTTGTGGTATTTTTATTGTTTTAGTTACATTAGCTATTATTGCGTTTATTTGCGGTAAAGGAATTCAATCTTTTACGCAAAGTGGTATCTCGTTTACTGAGATGTTAACATCGACAAAATGGAGTCCAAATGCTGATGAGGGAACTTTCGGGGCTGTAATTTTCATTGTAGGTTCAACGGTGGTTTCGTTAGGTGCGGTTATTATTAGTGCACCAATTGCTATAGCTCTTGCTATATTCATGAATTTAATTTCGCCGAAGTTTGGAAATAAAGTATTGAAGCCTGTTTTAGAATTATTAGTTGGTATTCCTTCGGTTGTATACGGATTATTAGGGGTTACAATTTTAGTACCGCTATTACGTGATTCGTTTGGGGGAGTAGGGTTTAGTTTAATTGCAGGTATTATTGTCCTGAGTATTATGATTTTACCTACTATTGCTAGTATCGCTTCTGATGCAATACGCTCTGTTCCATTTGATTATTTAGAAGCTTCTTATGGTTTAGGATCAACGAAATGGCAAGCGATTAGCCGAGTAATTGTTCCTGCTGCGAAAAAAGGGATTTTAACAGGTGTTGTTTTAGGTTTAGCGCGTGCTTTTGGTGAAGCGTTAGCGGTTCAAATGGTAATTGGGAATACGGTTAAATTACCAGAAGGAATATATAGTCCGACAGCAACGTTAACTGGTATTTTGACAATGGATATGACAAATACATTAAACGGAACTGCTTGGAACAATGCGCTATGGACTTTAGCAATGATTTTACTTGTTATTTCATTCCTGTTTATTTTAGTTATTCGAGCAATTGGGCAAAGAGGTGAGCGATAATAATGAATGCAAGGACGGTAAATAAAGTTTGGACAGGTATCTTTTATGCGGTTGCGGCTTTAGTCGTAGCTTTACTAGTGTTCTTAGTATTTGAGATTTTACAAAAGGGATGGGGTTTTTGGGATCCTAATTTCCTGTTTGGAGAACCAAGCAATACAAGAGCTGGTGGTGGGATTGGTCCGCAGTTATTCAATTCATTCTATATGCTTGTTATAACGCTTATTATATCTATTCCACTTGGATTAGGCGCTGGAATATATTTAGCAGAGTATGCAAAACAAGGACGTTTTTTAAACTTTGTTCGTTTATGTATCGAGACAATGGCATCTTTACCTTCTATTGTTGTTGGTTTATTCGGTTTGTTAGTGTTCGTTACAATGACAGGATGGGGATACACAGTAATGGGTGGTGCCCTTGCTTTAACGATTTTAAACTTGCCAGGTTTAACACGTGTTTGTGAAAATGCGATTTCAGAAGTTCCTGCTAATGTGAAAGAGGCGAGCCTTGGGTTAGGTGCAACAAAGTGGCAAACGATCACTCGTATTATTATCCCGTCGTCATTACCGCAAATTATTACAGGTGTTATTTTAGCGGCAGGTCGTATATTTGGTGAAGCAGCAGCATTAATTTACACAGCGGGTTTAACATCTCCAATTTTAAATTCAGCAGCGGACTTCTCAAGTCCTGCTCATCCTTTAAATCCATTTAGACCAGCTGAAACGTTAGCGGTTCACATTTGGAAGTTAAATTCTGAAGGGATTATCCCAGATGCGAAGTTAATTGCGACAAAATCTGCAGCTGTATTAATTATTATGGTATTACTATTCAATGTTATTTCACGATTAGTAGCATCTATATTGCACAAACGTTTTACAGGAGCGAAAAGAAAAAGTAAAACGACGAAGAAGGTAAAAGCTGCATAAGCTGTAAAGGGGAACTCTCTACTTATAAGTAGGGGGTTCTTTTTGCGTTTTAATATAGAAGGAAAAGGTATAGCGATTGTTGAATTTGTAATTCGTTATATAAATAAAGTGAAACTTTAATTAGTGGGGTCTTGCTGCTCGCGAATATTAGGATAAGAAGATGAAAATGAGGGAGTGGGTTTAATTTGTTTTTTCTGCAAATGTCAGGATTTCCTGGATCGGGAAAATCGACAGTTTCTAAGTATATAGCGAAGTTAACAGGTGCTGTAATTGTAGATCATGACGTTTTGAAATCAGCGTTGTTACAGTCATTGGAAATGAAAGGGATTGAATCAGCGGTTGTTGGAGGAGTATCATACGATGTTGAGTGGGCATTGATTGATTCTTATTTAGACCAAGGGCATAGTGTGATATTGGATAGTCCATGTCTATCCCGCATTTAACGGGCAGTAAGACCCCCACCTCAAAATTCAGCGAAAGCAAAGAAGTTAGGTGGGGGATTAACTGCCCGTAAAAGCCCGATTGGTTCAACTAATAATCAGTGGGGGATGAACAACCCCCACTGATTAAAGTTTCACTTTATATGAAGGAATGGTTGAAAAAGGAATGAAACTGTCTAATAAACATGGTGTAAAATATAAATATATCGAATGTTATCTTAATGATATGGAAGAGATTAACAATAGGCTACAAACACGTAAGCGTATGGTCAGTCAGGTTGGTCGAGTGGATTCCGAAGTAGCTTTTAAAAAGTGGTTAAATGGTAGTAAAAGACCTTTACATAGTGAATATCTTATTGTGGACTCTAGTGAACCGCTAGAGCGGTATGTGGAAAAAGTGATGGATTATATGAGCAGGTAGAGAAAAAGAGGTTGTCCCAAAAGTAGCTGAATAGCTACTTTTGGGCAACCTCTTTCTTTACGGAAAATATAAAAAAGAATCGTCCATTTTGATATAATTAAGTCACCACAACCAAATCATCAAAAGAAAGGAACGATTCTCTTATGTTTATAGATTATAACAAAAACCAACTGACTTTTCCACTAGATGTTGAGGTTCATATTCCTGAACATCATCTTTCACGTGTGGTTCATACGGCTGTAGAAGCGATGGATCTCTCTATCCTCTTATCACGTTATCCAGGTGGTGGCAGACCACCTTATCACTCAAAAATGATGTTGAAAATTTTATTATATGCCTACGCAAAAGGAATCTATTCTTCTCGAAAAATTGAAGAACAACTCCATGAAAATATCCATTTCATGTGGCTTTCTGATGAAAAAACACCAGACTTTCGTACGATCAATCGTTTTCGATCGGAGCGCATGAAAGACGTGATTTATGAAACTTTCTTCTCTCTCATCGACCTGTTGAAACAAGAAGGGCTTGTCAAACTCGAAGATTATTTTCTAGATGGAACAAAAATCGAGGCAAATGCCAATCGATATACGTTTGTATGGAAAAAATCCACAGAAAAATATGATCAAAAACTAGATGAGAAGTACCAAAAAATTGTCGCGACAATTGAACAAGCAAGTGAAGACGATCAGAAAGCGGAATTAGAAGAAGAACAAATGAAAGATACCTGTTCGGTCACTTCAGAAAAAATTAAACAAACCATTCAAACCTTAGAAAAACGCCTACAAGATGAACCGAAAAATAAAACGATGAAAAAAGCAAAGCGTCAGTTAGAAAATGATCTTCTTCCACGCAAAATAAAATACGAAGCTCATAAAGAAACATTTCAAGAAAGAAATAGCTTTTCAAAAACAGATACAGATGCGACCTTTATGCGGATGAAAGAAGATCACATGAAAAATGGTCAACTTAAACCAGGGTACAATATACAAATCGGAACCGAGGATCAATTTATTACAGGGTTTAGTATTCATCAAAAAGCGGGAGATACAACTTGTTTGATTCCTCATTTTGAAATATTTGAGAAGTACAATCGTGTAAAGCCTCAAAATGTAGTTGCCGATTCTGGTTATGGAAGTGAAGAAAACTATGCATTTTGTGAAGAGAAAAAAATGAAAGCATATGTGAAATACAATACGTTTGAAAAAGAACAAACGAAGGCGTGGACGAAACAAATAGGTCGCGTGGAAAATATGTTTTATGAGGAAGAGCTAGATGAATGGATTTGTGCAAATGAAAAACGCCTTATTTTTTCACATGAAAGCAAACAACAAACAAGCAATGGTTATACTTCTATCAAAAGAACCTATCGTTGTACAGAATGTTTAGACTGTCCATTTCAAGAAACATGTGCCAAAGGAAAAGAAACAAAATCTATCAGTGTCTCTGTCAAAAATCAAAAACAGCGAAAAGAAGTACGCGAACGTTTACATACAAAAGAAGGTAAAGAATTATATGGAAAGCGAAAAATAGAGGTGGAACCCGTATTTGGTCATATTAAATATAATCGTTTCTTCCAACGTTTTTCCTTACGAGGCCTTTCCAAAAATCGACTGGAATGGGGTCTTATTTGTGTTGCCCATAATTTACGGAAATGGACAACAACAGCTCAATCAAAAGCGAAAAAACCCCAATCATAAGTAGAAAAACAATGGGTTTTCTATTTATGATTGGGGTTTTTATCCATATAAAGGTAAAATATAAGAAATTGTCTCCAAAAGGTCGTTTTTAACGACCTTTTGGGACAACCTCTTTCTTTTAAATATCAGGTGTTTCTGTAGAAGTGCTTATTTTTCTACGAGAGCGTCTTTTTCTCCCGATTTTATCTAATAGTTCATACATAACTGGAACGATTACTAATGTAAGAACAGTTGAGACTGCCAAACCACCGATAACAACAACGGCTAGGCTTTTTGATACCATACTTCCTGCTTGTGATTGGCTAAATAGGAGTGGGAGCATAGCAACAATTGTTGTAATAGCTGTCATAATAATTGGACGTAGTCTAGTGGAACCTGCTTCGAGTAAGGCTTCTCTCGTTTCCATACCATGTTCCCGGTTTTGTTGTACTCTTTCTATTAATACGATAGCGTTTGTAACGACAATCCCGATTAACATTAATGCACCGATTAAGGAATTTACATCAACTGGTGTTCCTGAAATGATTAATCCTAAAATACCGCCGACAGCAGCTAATGGCAAGGAGAACAAGATTGCAAAAGGAGCACGCGCCTGCCCGAAGGTAATAACCATAATTAAATATACAATCCCGATTGCAATCCCCATAATCTTGAATAAATCTGTGAAGTTCTCTTGCATAGATTCAGTGGCGCCTGCGATATTTACTTTTGCTCCGCTAGGTAAATCTAGGTCGGCTATCGCTTTGTTCACTTCAGTGCTTACCTTGCTTAAATCTTCATTTGAAGCTTCTGCGGTAATTTGAATCGTTTCTTTTCCATCTTTATGGAAAATTTCTGTTTGAAGTTGCTTTTCTGAAATAGTTGCAATGTCTTTTAAAGGAATTGGTCCATTAATAGGTGATAGTATGTTTGTGTTTAAAATGTCTTCTTGTTTAGTAATACTTTCTTTTTTATGTTCTATCATAATAGTAGTTTTTTCGTTATTGATTGAAACTTCACCAATAGGTGATTTCTTCATAAGGAATGCTACTTGTTGAGCTGCTAATTCTGGTGTTAATCCTAGTTGTTCGGCCTTTGTTTGATCAACATGGATTTGCCATTCTTTCTTAGAGTCTTCTAAATTCGTTTTTACTTTAGAAAGATCATCCATATCTTTTAGTTTTGTTTCGACGATAGTAGCAGCCTCTTTTAAATTCGTTTCGTTAGTGGCTGTTACGTTGAATTGCAAATTATTGCCGCTGCCAGAGCTTGAATAACTCATTTTTATATAATCAAGTTCCGCGGGCTCAAAAGTTTTATGTTCTTTCTTTAACTCTTTAATATACTGATCAATATCAGAACCTTTTTTAAAGACTACCAATATACTTGCGAGATTATTTTTCGTCGTTTGCCCCCATTGTGCATCTTCTGCGCTAGATCCCATTCGTAAAATAACATCCGTTACATCTGAATTAGAAAGTAGCTTCTTTTCGAAATCAAAAGCTTTTTGTTTTTGTGTTTCAGGAGCGTAATCAGCCGGAAAAGTCATATTAATAGATAACATTGTGTCGTCTTCAGATTTTATATTCGCTTTCGGTAGTAATACATAGGCGGCGATCGATCCTGCGAATAATAAAAAAAGAAGTAAGTAGAATAATGAATTTATGCGAAAGAGCCCACTTTAATGTAGCGACATATCGTGGTGAAGAACTTGGCTTTTTGTGTTTTGTTTTTTTGAGTAGTAAAAAAGCCATAAGTGGAACAACTGTTAGTGCAACGATTAAGGATGATAGTATAGAATATACGACCGCTAATACCATAGGTAACATTAATTTTCCGATTACTCCTGATACGAGGCCAATAGGTAAAAAAACAGCGACCGTTGTTAAAGTAGAAGAAGTAATTGCGACGGCGACCTCTTTCGTTGCATCGAGAATAATATCTTTAGAGAAAGCTTCTTTTTGTAAACGTCGGAAAATATTCTCAATGACAACGATGCTATCATCGACGAGACGTCCAACTGCAACGGCTAAACCACCAAGTGTTAGAGTGTTAAGTGTGATGTTAGATTGGTGTAGTAAAAAGAGTGTTAATAAAATAGATAATGGAATACTGACAACAGCAATGAGTGTCGTTCGGAAGTTGCGTAAAAAGATTAAGATAATTAGAGTTGCAGCAATTGCTCCAAGGATTACTTCTTTTCCCATGCTAGTAACAGCATTTTCAACTTGTTCATGAGTTGACGCTAAAAGTTTAATAGAAAATTGATCTTTATATTGTTTACTTATATCTTTAATTTTTTTATCGATTTCTTTTCCGATTGCAACTGCATTTTTACTTGGCTCTTTCATGATGATTAATCCAGTGCCTTCTTCGCCATTTATATGTGAGATTGTATCGTAGTGTTGTTTAAGTTCAATTTGAGCAACATCTTGTAATTTTACTTGAGGTGCAACGGTGATGTTTTTAATGTCATCTACATTTTTTATATCCCCGATGACACGAAGGTTATATTCTTCTTTATTAACGGTAACAGCTCCAGCTGGAGTGGAAGTTTCTTTTCCTTGTAAAACTTTTAATATTTGTTCCGGTGTTACGTTTTTATCTTTTAATTGGTTTGGATCTAGTATAATAGATAATTCAGAAGTTGATTTTCCGAAAAACATAACGTTGGCAACACCATCAATGCTTTCGAGTTGTGGTACGATTTCTTTTTCGATTTGTTTTTCATCTGCTTTTGAAAATCCGTTTTGCTTTTGGATTGCAATTTGAGCGAGTGGAATCATAGAAGTATTTAATTGGCTAACTATCGGTTTTGTTGCATCTTTAGGTAATTTAATTGTAGTAAGGGCCTTCTCAACTTCACGTGTGGCATCTTTCATATTTGCTTTGGATGTATACGCGATATCGATGCGTGATAATCCTTCGTGAGTAGAAGAGGTGATGTTGTCAATGTGTTCTAAGTTGCGAAATTGTTTTTCAAGGGGAGCGGTTACTTCTTTTGTCATTGCTTCGGCGTCGAGTCCTGGAGATAAGGTTGTAACGGTGACTGCGGGATTATCGATGCTAGGTAAAAATTCCATAGGTAATTTAGAGCCGGAATAAACACCGAGTATGGAAATGAGAAAAACCATGATGATAACAGCGGCGCGGTTTTTTAATGAAAACTTCGTTAACCTATCCATAAAGTAATTCCTCCATTGGCTTATTTGTAGTTGAATACGTCTTTTCTTACTATATAACAAAAAATGGATATTTTTCATTAATTAAATGTAAAAAAATTCTAACAATAATCTTAAGTTGATGTTTCGTTGGAATTTCGTTATCTATCCCGCCGTTGGTCGGACGATAAAATTCTCGCCTCGAATTCGGTTGGGGTGGAGCTATCTGCCAACAACCGGTTCTTTCAATTAGTAATGATTTGTGTGGAGGGACAAAAAATCAACATGTTCGTATTATTAGGAAGTGGCGAAGCTATTTTCTTTTTAAATGTGGACTTTAATGTAGAAGAGAATGAAAAGGTGGGAGGGATTATGAAAGGCAGTTTGGTTAATTAGAGTGTATTGGTATACAATCAAAATACTTATTTTCAGTAGAGAGAATAAAAGGTTTTACTATAGAAGAAAGTAGGATAGATAATTTTTTTGTTTTTTTATAAAAAACACTTGTTATTTAAAAACCATGATGGTATATTAATAAACGTCGCTGATGCGGAAACGCAGAAAACGATAAAAAAGAAATTTTAAAACTTAGTTGACATCGAAAAATGAAGATGTTAATATGATGAAGTCGCTTCTGAAGCGATGGACAAGTTCTTTGAAAACTGAACGAAACAAACAACGTGAAACGTCAATTTTTATTTTAGATGCTAGACAAACTAACTTTAT
>NZ_JAQFUY010000038.1:0-39884 GCF_027716745.1 Bacillus cereus group sp. Bc010 | reverse complement strand
CGATGTTTCTACAATTAAGAATAGTCCTCGTTGTCGCCTATGCTCCCGCATTACTTACTCGAGAACGTCTCGCACCGTATACGATTTCTCTCCAAAATACAGGTACCATTCCTGCTAATCATATACTTGTAACTGATACAATTCCTATCGGTACTTCGTTCATCCAAAATAGTGTAACAATTAACAACGTGCCGCAACCAACTGCAAATCCATCAGCAGGCATCCCAATTTCAACACTTGCTCCTTCTGAATCCGCAACGATTTCTTTCCGTGTCCTAGTTACTTCAATTCCACCAAGCGGAGAAATTCAAAACCAAGGTAACGTTTCCTTCCAGTACCAACCCGATCCTACTAAACCACCTGTATCCGTTACTACGCCTACACCTACTACAATTACTCCTGTAAACGTTGGGACTATTAATCCGATAAAAACCGCTGATAAATCCATCGTTTCAGTAGGTGATACGATTACATTTACTATCACATTCCAAAATGAAGGTACGATTCCTGTCACTGACATTTCTGTTACAGACTCACTTCCTGTCGGCACATCATTCGTTCCAAATAGTGTCACAATTAATAACATTCCCGTTCCAAACGCAAATCCATCCACAGGCATTCCAGTCGGAACTCTTAATCCAACAGCATCCGTAACTATTTCATTCCAAGTACAGGTTATTACACTTCCAGCTAATAGAATGATTACAAATATCGCATCCATTACGTATACTTCTCAACCCGACCCGACTAGACCACCTATCACAACAACGACTACAACACCACCAATTACGATAGAAGTAAACCCTAATGAGCCAAACACATTTATTAAGACCGCAAATGTAAATAGCGCCCATCTCGGTGATTTCATCACATATACACTTACCTTTACTAACAATGGCACCATCCCAGTAAATAACGTACTCATTACCGACCCACTTCCTCCTGAAGTTACTTTCTATCCAAATTCAGTAACTGTAAATGGAGTAGCACGTCCTGGAACTAACCCAACTATCGGTATTCTTATCAATACTGTTAATCCAAGTGAATCCGTTGTTGTTCGTTTTATCGTTCAAGTAACAGCAGAGCCACGAAATGGTCTCATTCGAAATACCGCCCGCATTCGCTATACACTCAGACCAGATCCTACTAAACCACCGATTTCCGTTGATGAAACTTCAGAGCCAAACATTATTCCGTTTATCGGTCCGTTCGTCTCACCAAATTTAAATTGTTTCTTTAATGGGGAACGTTTTATCCGGCGCGGTTGGAATAGAAGATGTTAGCAATATAAAATAAAAAGACAGCGCCTTTGACGCTGTCTTTTTATTTTATACATATACAGTTTTTAAGTTAATTTCATATCTTTTTCATTATAAAAACCATCTTCTTTTTCCATTTCCTTCTGTAATTTCGTAAAGGAACGGTACATTGCAATTCTCCATGACACAATCATCGCAAATGCCAGTAAGAAGAACATACCACTAAGTTGTCCTAAATCAAGAGATTGGCTTAAGTATGTTTTAAATACAATCCGCACGACAAGTAATCCAATTAATATAAAAACAAATGCTTTGGAACGCTTCAAATAAATCTCTTGTCCTCTAATCTCAAATTTAGATGTTTTAATAAGAAAAATAGAGAAAAACAAACCGACGCCAATTGCTTCTAACATTTCTGCTGGAGTTAATCGAAATTCAGGAAAAACATACATCAACGCTCCCGTACTCATAAAAAATGGTGGAAGTATAATTTTTTTCAATGTTGCAGGTTTCTTAGCTGCTTTTAAACGAATAAACATCGCACCAACAGCCATACAAACAGCAACGATACTGGATAAAACAACTATGTTCATATTTTCTCATCCTTTTTTGTGGCTATATGCAAAATATACTTTCATTATATGCTTTTCCGTTAGTATTTCCAACATTTTCACAGAATAATACTAAAAACCCGTAAAACCACCAAATAAACTTGAGAAATATACGATAATTTTTGTCATCCAGTTAAAATATAAGAAGATACCCATGATAATCATAATGTATCCCCCGATTTTCATGAACTTCATACTGTTTCTTTTAATCCAAGACATTTTCGTAATAAAGAATGATAGTACAAAGAACGGGATAGCAAATCCAAGTATGTATGCGATCATATAAATCATTGCTGATTCTGGATTTGTTGCTGCTAATCCAATAACCGATACTAAAATAGGTCCTGTACAAGGTGTCCATCCTGCCGCAAATGCCAATCCAATTAGAACAGATCCAAAATAACCACTCGGACGATTCTTAAATGTAAATTTACGGTCTTGCATTAAAAACTTCGGCTTAAATACACCGACAATAATGAAACCGAACACGATGATAAATATACCACCTAACTGTCTAATTAAATCTTTATAATTCGTAAAAATGCCCCCGATAAAGCTTGTACCAAATCCAATTGCAATAAATATAATTGAAAATCCAAGTAAGAAAAACGCTGTATGTATCATACTTCTTTTGCGAAGCATTGCATTTTCTTCTTTCAACTCAGAAACCGACATACCTGTTATGTACGATAAAAATGCCGGATAAAGCGGTAAGCAACATGGGGAAATAAATGATAAAAACCCAGCACCAAACGCTAAAAAAATACTAATATCTTGCATTATTCCACTCCTCTCCTTACATATTGTAGCAAAAACATATAAAAATACTATGAACAATTCGTGAAATCACTTTTCCAACGTGATAATAAGAAAAACTACCCTTTCACACTTTTTCTAAAAAAACGTTTTCATTTCCTTCTATTTATATAGAAAAATCTCAATTACACTACAAAACCTCTCTAATGTTATTAACATAACAAAGGTAATATAGTTTCTCAAATGATTAGCATGTTATTCGTACGTTTATATACATATTGATTAAAAAATATTTTTTTCAAATGCTGTCTTTATACAATACAAACTTGATTTTACAATACTTCTATTATTACTAATTTCAAGATTATGCATAAATATCATACTTTTATTATTATTCTATAAAATGTCACACTTTTCTTTTATTTGACCCTTCATTTTTAATTTTGTATACTTCCCTCTAGTTATATATGTCCGTTACGGAACTATTTCATATAGATAGGAGGACTATTTCATGCTTCGTTATTCTCTTTTAGTTTTATTAGGAGCGTGTAGTTATGGGATTTTAGCTATTTTCGTTAAACTTGCATATGCAGAAGGATTTTCACTTGGAGAGGTAATTGGCAGCCAATATTTGTTCGGTTGGATTATTTTGCTTGCTATTACACTTCTATTTTCTAGACATCGTGTTCCATTAAAACAAGCTTTAATTTTATTCGTTGCAGGTACATCTGCAAGTTTCACTGGAATTTTTTATTATGCTTCATTAAAAACTGTACCAGCATCTATCGCCATTATACTTTTATTCCAATTCGTTTGGGTCGGAATTATTATTGAAGCAGTCGCAACAAAAACTTTACCTTCACGAGAAAAAGTTATTTCTGTTATTTTCTTACTTGCAGGTACATTTTTATCAAGTGGTTTACTAGAAAAATCAGCAGGTGATTTCGATACGACTGGAATTATATTAGGCCTATTATCTGCTGTTACATTTGCAACATACATTTTCGTGAGCGGAAAAGTTGCTGTTGAAGTACCTTCATTACCACGCGGTGTTCTTTTAATGGCTGGTGCTTTAACTTTAGTAATGATCGTATTCCCTCCAACATTTATTTTTAACGGTGCAATTTCTGAAGGACTTTGGAAATACGGTTTAGGTTTAGGAACATTCAGTATCGTCATTCCTTCTATCGCCTTTACAATTGGTATTCCAAAGATTGGTTCTGGCTTAGCGACTATTCTTGGCGCTGCGGAACTACCAGTTACAACAATTATGTCTGTATTCGTTTTAAAAGAAGCTGTACTATCTTCACAATGGTTCGGTGTATCACTTATTTTAATCGGGATTGCAATCCCGCAAATTGCCTATGCAATGCGTGGACGTTATCGTAAACATCATACACACAAAAAGTTGGCAGCATAAACGAGAGAGGATTTTCATTTGAGAATCCTCTCTTTTATTATTGTATACTTATAGTAAATACTTTATTTAAGAAAGAGGGCATTATAAGTGGCATCAAATCTAGAACAGTTAACTGATCAACTTATTTCTATTCGTAGAAATTTACATGAGAATCCAGAATTATCCTACGAAGAATTCGAAACGACGAAAGCTATAAAGAATTGGTTAGAAGAAAAAAACATTACAATTATCAATTCTAGTTTAGAAACGGGCGTTATTGCTGAAATTTCGGGGAATAGTAACGGACCGCTTATAGCAATCCGTGCTGATATTGATGCCCTTCCTATTCAGGAAGAAACAAATTTATCCTACGCTTCAAAAATCCATGGAAAAATGCACGCTTGTGGGCATGATTTTCATACAGCTGCTATTATAGGTGCCGCTTATTTATTAAAAGAAAGAGAACCTTCCCTAAATGGAACTGTTCGCTTTATATTCCAGCCGGCTGAAGAGAGTAGTAATGGCGCTTGCAAAGTTATTGAAGCTGGGCATTTACATGGCGTACAAGCTATTTTCGGTATGCATAACAAACCTGATTTACCAGTAGGTACAATCGGTATTAAAGATGGTCCACTTATGGCCGGAGTTGATCGATTTGAAATTGAAATTCACGGAGTTGGTACACATGCAGCTGTACCAGATGCTGGGGTAGATCCAATTGTCGCATCCTCTCAAATTGTGATGGCACTACAAACTATTGTAAGCCGAAATATAAGTTCATCTCATAATGCAGTTGTTAGCGTCACAAACATCCATTCAGGAAATACGTGGAACGTTATTCCTGAAAAAGCAATATTAGAAGGTACTGTTCGTACTTTCCAAGCTGAAACACGCGAAAAAATTCCAGCCTTAATGGAACGTATCATTAAGGGCGTTTCTGATGCACTAGGTGTAAAAACAGAATTCCATTTTCATTCAGGTCCTCCTGCCGTCCATAATGATGAAAGTCTTACTCATTTATGTACACAAACTGCACAGGAAATGTCACTAGACGTGATTACCCCTACCCCTTCCATGGCTGGCGAAGATTTCTCTTTTTATCAACAACACATACCAGGATCATTCGTCTTTATGGGAACGAGTGGTACACATGAATGGCACCATCCCTCGTTCACTATCGATGAACAAGCATTGCCTATCAGCGCAAAATTTTTCGCTTTATTAGCCGAAAAAGCGCTTAAACAATTAACATAAAGAAAAGCCGTTAAGAGTGTGCTTAACGGCTTTTCTTTTAAGTTAAATCTCGTTTTAAAAATACAGTATAAGAAACCCCTAAAAATACGAATAAATAAAGTAGTAGCATACATGATGCAAACGGGAACGTTACTCCATCAATAAAGCTTCCATTCTTTGCAATACTATATAAATCTGTGTTTGCTGGCAATAAATATTTCGCCCAATCATATCTAGTTGCTGCTAGTAATGCGATGTTTCCTGATAAAGCGAGAAATAGTGAAATACCAATCGCGCCTCCGCTAGATCTTGTTAGCACAGAAATCATAAATGCAAACGCTGCATACACAATCGTTGGCAACCACGATAAAATATAATACTTACTAGCCTCTACAAAAATATTTTGTTTTATAATATTTCCATCTTGGAAAATAAATTCGCTCCATGCAGGCTGCTGGAATTTATAAATAACAAGCCCACATAAAATGGAAAAAATCATATTAAATATAAACAATAACGCTGCAAATATGACAATTGCTAAAAACTTAGCTGTCAAAATTTTAAAGCGACTCGCTGGTCGTATCGTTAAAAATTTATATGTTCCCCAGCTATATTCATTCGCAAAAATTGTACTTGCATACACGAGGATAAACGGAAGTAATATTGGAAATACGATAAAGCCTGTATCTCTCATGAAAGAAAGTGGAGAACTACTTGCCGGTGCTGTATCTGTATCTAAATGCTTCATCTTAAGCTGATATTCCTTTACAAGCTCATCCCCAGATCGTTCCGCTAAAATTGCTTCTTTTTCCATGCCTAGCTTTTTCTCAATTTCTACAGTTCGTTCTGTATAATCAGCTTTCCATCCTTTTGTTTCCGGCTCCAGATACTTTACAGTAACCCATCCTAATCCGATTATTAATACTGCAATAACTGCAAATGGAATAATCGTTCGCTTTCGCTTAAATATTTTATACAATTCGTTATACACTAAATTAAACAATATCTTTTCCCCCTGTTAATTCTAAAAATTGCTCTTCTAACGTTTTTCTTTCTTCATATACACGATACACTTGAATGTTTTTCTCAAGCAATGTACGAATAACATTTGGGATTTCTTCATCTTTTACATGAATAAGTAAATCATTACCTTTTATTAAAACATCTTGGTCTAACATTTCTGCCGCTTTATTCGCATCATCTACGCGTATACGGATTGTCTCCATCTCTTCACTTTGATTATGCTGAATATTTTGCGTCGCGACATATTCTCCGTGCTGAATAATGATAACTCTATCACACATTAATTCAACTTCTGAAAGTAAGTGACTAGATACAAGAACAGCTTTTCCTTGTTCATGTGCAATTTTCTTTATGTACATTCTCATTTCATGTATTCCACTAGGATCTAATCCATTCGTTGGTTCGTCTAATATTAATACATCTGGATCATGAATAAGCGCTTGAGCAATTCCTAAACGTTGTCTCATGCCGAGTGAATATGCTTTTACTTTGCGGTCAATTACTTGTCCCATTCCTAACAATTTCACTACTTCATCGATACGTTCTTCTGTCACGTTCCCATTCATTCGTCCGAAATATGTTAAATTTTCATAGCCACTCAAGAAAGGATAAAATTCCGGTGTCTCAATTACTGCTCCAATTTTCGAAGCAGTACTTTCAAATTGTTGTTTTACAGATTGACCATCAATCCAAACTTCGCCCTCTGTCATACGAATCATGCCGACCATCATTCTCATTAAAGTCGTTTTTCCAGCGCCATTTGGTCCGAGCAAACCAACTACTTCACCCTTTTTAACTTCAAAACTAATATTTTCTACAAGTGTCTTTGAACCGATTCGCTTCGTTAACCGCTCGACCTTTACAATTGATTGTTCATTTGTCATTCTATACAACCTTTCCTTCCCATTCTTTGTCAGGTCTTTACACTGTAACATGATTATTTTTCTGTGTAAAATAGAAAAAGGCATGATTCCTCATGCCTTTTCCTTGAAATGAAACGAATTTTTATCTTGTAAACTTTGAACAAATCGAAAACATTGCACCATCGATAATAGAAGGATAACGATCATAATTATACTAACGACTACGATTGCATATATTGTAATCGGTGCACTATCTATCCCTTGTATTCCTGCTATTTTCATACAGATAATCGTAAACAATTTTAAAAATAACATCCCATTAACTAACCCAAACACAAACGCTACTCCATAAATAAATAATTGCTCCTGACATAATAAACATAGTACATCATTTCTCTTCCCATTCTCTGCTACATAAGATTTAATTTCTTCTTTCCTCACTTGCAGAAGAGAATACGTCATTTTATATGTAATAAACATACATATGAAAATGACTACGATAAACAACGTGTAAAAACACATTTGAAATAAAAGTGTAGTCCCTAATTCCCCAACAACTACTTCATTAAATTGTAGCGATATCATAAAAAACAAAATCATAGTACTCATAGCAATCCACATAAATTGCTTCATCCTTTTGGCAGCAAATGTTCTTATATTTTTTCTCGCTAACCGACATAAAGACATAAAATTCTTCCCCTACCTTATTACATACGCATTCTATACTACTAGTGTATAAAAATATGACATTTTAAACATCGCACTACAATCGGAATTTCCTCTAAGTCTTTAGTCCTAGAACACAAAAACGAACATGTTTATCTCTTTAGTATAGAACTAAAAAAAGAACACTAAAGCGGAAAGGCAATACTATTGCCTTTCCGCTTTAGTGTTTAACGAGGTGTACTTTTTAATAACTTAATTAATCTCATCCTCAACTTCTATTCTTTTCTTCTCTCTTGCAATTTTTAAAAACTCTAAAAGCTCTGGATTGCTATTCATTTTTTTGTAAGCTACTGACATTTCTGCAACAAAATTAGAATCATATAGTTCTTTATATACAACTTCTGTTTTATATAATTTATTTGCCGATACGGGTATGACTGTAATTCCAATCCCTGCTGCTACAAGTCCCATAACTGTTTGATATTCCGTCGCTTCTTGTACGATACGCGGACTAAACCCGACGTCGCGGCAAAGTGATAAAATTGTATCGTATAACGCTGGCCATACTGGTCTCGTAATAAATACAAACGGTTCATCTCGTAAATCTTCTATATGTATTTCATCTTTCTCTGCAAGTGGATGAGCCTTCGGTAAACATAAAGTACACGATAGTTTTTGTATCGGCTCTAATTCTAATAATTGTGTTGGGATTGGTGGACGCAAAAATCCAATATCAATACGATTATCATGAAGTGCATGCACTTGATCTGGAGTAGATAATTCATGTAATGCAACAGACACCCTCGGAAATTTCTTTCTATACTCCCTTACGATAGATGGTAAAATATCATATATCGCCGCACCTACAAAACCAATTGAAAGTGAGCCCACTTCTCCCCTTTGGGCACTTTGTGCAATCTCTACCGCTTTTTCAATTTGTTCGAACGCTTTTTTTACTTCTTTCAAAAACATTTCTCCAGCTTCTGTTAATTCAACCTTTCTCTTCGTTCTTGAAAATAACATAACTCCCATTTCTTTTTCTAATTGCTGAATTTGTTGACTAAGCGGTGGTTGTGTCATTTGTAAACGAGCAGCCGCCCGTCCAAAGTGTAACTCCTCTGCCACTACAACAAAATATTGCAAATGCCGTAATTCCATTTTGGACACCCTTTTCCATTTCAATTAATACGTCTAATATATTAATAACATATAATTTATATATTAGACAAATTTTTTGAATGAACGTATAGTAGAATTTGTTAATTCTTTTTTACAATTTTTATGTAAAAAAAGAAAGAGGTGGTTACTGTATGAAATGGTGGAAATTAAGCGGACAAATTTTACTATTATTTTGTTTCGCTTGGACAGGTGAATGGATTGCAAAACAGGCACACCTCCCAGTTCCAGGAAGTATTATCGGTATTTTTTTATTGTTAATTTCATTAAAATTTAACCTAGTGAAAAAAGAGTGGATACAGGACGGTGCAGACTTTTTATTAAAAGAACTTATTTTATTTTTCATTCCTTCTGCAGTCGCTGTCATACGCTACAAAGATACACTATCACAATATGGAATCGATCTCATCTTAATTATTATGATTAGTACACTTTGTGTCACTCTCGTTACAGGACTCTTAACAGAATTGCTACTAAAGCGGAAAGGATCCGTGCAATGATCGGTTTTCTTTGTTTACTATTAACACTATTCACATATTGGATATCGAAGAAAATGTATAAACGCTGGAATTGGAGCTTACTTTCTCCTCTTCTCGTCTGTCCTATTATTTTAATCGCTTTATTACTCGGACTAGACACATCTTATGAAACGTATGAAACTGGAGGCCAATGGTTAACAGAATTATTAAAACCTGCAACAGTTGCTTTTGCATGGCCAATCTATAAATACTTTGATTTACTCAAGAAACATGGAATGGCTATTTTACTTAATGTCATTGTCGGTTCGTTTCTATCAGTTATTACTTCAGCACTACTAGCAAATTATTTTCAAATTGATTCATCGTTAGAACATAGTTTAGCACCTCATATTGTAACGACACCAATTGCAATGGCCATTTCAGAAATGATTGGTGGTATGTCACAATTAACAGCAGTATTTGTTGTTTTAACTGCGTTAACAGGAGCATTGCTCGGACCTTCTCTCATTCGTATATGCCGTATTAAAACAGCAATTGCAAAAGGTATTATGTTAGGAACGAGCGCAAATGGAACCGGCACATCAAAAGCATTCGAAATCGGTCCTGTAGAGGGAACGATCGCAAGTTTATCTATGCTTTTAACTGCAGGAGCTAGTTTAGTTATCGTTCCGCTTTTCTTATCGTGGA
This sequence comes from Bacillus cereus group sp. Bc010, assembly GCF_027716745.1. NCBI lineage: Bacteria > Bacillati > Bacillota > Bacilli > Caryophanales > Bacillaceae > Bacillus > Bacillus cereus group sp. Bc010. The sequence goes on along the minus strand of NZ_JAQFUY010000038.1, from coordinate 29,732 downwards.
TACATTGAAAAAGCAAGTGTTTACACACTCGCTTTTTTATTTATGTATTTGTTTAAAATCTCATAATCCTCCGGGAAAGATAGCGTTAATTCCTTCATTTCATCTATCCCCTTCCAAGCAATTTCATGTATTAACTCATCAGGATCTTGGATTTTCATACTACCGCCTATTCTTTTTACGATATAATAATGAACGTATACAGGAACCCCATATGTAATCGCTTCTTTTTCGTATATTTTACTTACAACTTCCACATTGTAGCCTGTTTCTTCCCAAACCTCTCGGATACAACATTCCTCTAATGTTTCTCCTTTTTCAAGTCCTCCACTTGGGACGGACCACCTTTTTTCTTCACCCTTTTGTCCTTGTAATACCATTAAAACTTCATTTCTTTCATTTACACATACTGCTGCACAGCCTATCCATCTTTCCATATACATCCCTCCCCTACTACTATTCGGTTCCTTTTTCCTTTTCTCCTTGAAAAAAGAGGAAAAAAGGAAAACGATGACGAAAATTTACATCAACTTCATAGGCAGTTCCTTCTTAGAAATTAAAAACGGAAGGATGAAAGCATGATTTCTAAATATGTTGTAGAATGTGTCTTTTGCGAAGAAAATCGAAAACCTCGCCAGGCTATCGTCACAGTTCCAGCTACTACTCAGCTACTAGCTATTGAAAAAGTGCGTGCAGAATGTAAACGTCGTTTCGGAAAAGCTTTATTATTACAAACTGAAATTAAAGAAGAAATAGTTTTTGAACAAAAAGAAAGCTGACCATAAATTGGTCAGCTTTCATATCCGATCATATTTTCACATGAAGATTAGGGGCATTCTCTTTAAGGATCGGGATTTTCCCATTATGTACGTTCCATAATGGTCATCGAACAATATATTTCTATACAATTAAATATTGAATAGAATAGGGCAAAACTTGTTCGCATTTTTAGAAAAGGGATAGGGATATAATTCAAGTAGTACTTCGAATACTCGAACTTTACACTCATTATATTAAAGCAAATCCTTTTATATGGGAAATATGAATTACTTACATAATTCATTCGTAAAACATATTAGTTTGCTATATTATTTTTATTCCATGAATAACATGCATCCAGCTAGAACTGGTGTCATAATCATTGAAAACTTCAAAAGCATACTTGGTGCATAATTTGTAAACTTCGCCCCAATATACGCTCCTAACATCGTCCCAATTAATACTTGCAATAATAATATATGATCTAGGTAGCCTTCTGAACTATATCCTAGCCCACCTCCAATCGCAATTGGCAATATAACCAGCATTGTTGTTCCTACAGATTGCTGGATCGTTAATCCTAATAGAAACATTAATCCAAGTTGAATAAATGGTGCAGAACCTATCCCGAATGAACCAGCCATCATTCCAGTGACTAATCCAAGACATATACATTTCATTATGTTCTCTTTCGAAAAATCTTTAATCTCTGCTAAAAGTAACTCTTCCCTATTTTGAAACTTAATTAATTTAATAAACATAAAAATTGCAGATAAAAATAACATCCCAGCTGTAAACCAATGAAGAAGATGTCCTGGTATAAGTGAACCAATTTTTGAACCGATATAAGAACCAAGCGCTCCACATCCCCCAACAATCCCGCCTATAGTAAGTACTACATTTCCTTCACGATAATGACTTATAACCCCAGATAATGTCGTAAATGCCATAGCAGTTAAAGACGTTGCAAGTGCAACGTGAATAGGAATATGGAATACTAAAGTGAGTATTGCGATAATAAACCCGGCTCCCCCAGCTCCAACAAACCCTAATAAAATCCCCATTACTAACATCGTTATAATAATTGCCACATACTCTCCCTCCAGTAAGGCAATTATCCACCATATTCTTTCTTCTACACAAATAAAAAGCATCCATCTAGGATACTTTTTATTTCAATACTATGTACTTAATCTTGATTAATCAAAATAACCGCGGGGCCAGCGACTACTACTCCAGCTACTTCGATTTTTTCAAATTCCTTTACTGTAATAGATATAACGCCTTCTCTTTCCATCAATTCTTTACTCAGGACATCAGTCGGTATAGCTTTCACCGTCTTACCTCCTTTTCATTTATACAATATGCCAAAAACAACTTAACGCATCTATATATATGCATCACCTCCGCTTTCATTCCTTATTCCCTTCAAAACCCTTCTCTCCCTTCCATAACGTATTGAAAAATAAAAAAGCACTCGCAATCGCGAATGCTTTTTCATTATTTACTTTCTATTACTTTTAACATTCTATTAATAAACATACAAAATACCCCTTAATATAACACTCAGAAAGCCCACCTCTTTTTAATTCATTATATAATTCATTCGATTAATGGTTTCTCGAAGTTTTTCCAACTCTTGACCTGTATATATTACTTTCCCCGTTAAGAATTCATTTCTGAAGAACGATACAATTTGCTCTCTATCTTTTAATCTCGGCGTTTTTTCTTCAGAAAGATCTAGCACTTCTTTCCCATTCTCATTATAAAAATATACAATCGGATTTATGTTTTCCTTTACAATATCAACGTGCATTTCTTTCAAACAATTGTATAGAATATGAGATAGTTTCTTCGCTCTATATACTGGGTTCCCTTCATTTTTCACTTGTATCGTTAATGAATCTTCACCTGTAATATATTCAAACGTCTCTTCTTTCTCTATCTCTTGTTGATACTTGCCAATTTCATCAATCATAAATGAATATGTACTAGCATTTTCTTTCGTTAAGCCATGAATTAATTTCCCTGTCCATTCTTTCGTTTCAAGTACATACATACCCGTTTTACTTAAAACAAGATGATGAATTCGGAAATCATTTCTTCCATGCTGATTCCTCATAAAAACATTCGGCATTATATGAAATTCATTATCTAGTATTATGCCTTGCTCTACGAAGCCACGCTTCATATATTGTAATGTTTCGTGTGTACTCACTTCGGCTCCATTTTTCGTATACTCTCGCAAATCTGCAATTAACTTTTGAAACATATGTATTTCGTTACTATGTTTTTCTTGCATTTCACTGCGTTCTTTACTATGTTGCACAGCTAATTGATTTTTCATCATACGCATATTTTCAAGTTCTCTCGCTGCACTTATTTGTAAATCATTGTATTTTTTCTGTTCCATATTTTTTAATGTATTTTGCTGCTCTTTATGTTCTGTAACCGTAGCTGCAATTTCATTTTCGTACGTTTCAATTGCTTGTTTCTTTTCAAATTCCGCTTGCTGGCTCTCTGATTCTAGCTGTTTATTTTTATAAAACAGCACGAATACTGCAGCTAATAATAATAAAATTACACCTATTAGCACATAATCCATATTTTTTCTCCTTTATTTCATTTTCAATTATTTTTTATAAATATATCTATTATAGTATACTATGATTTCGATATAAACCTTGTAAAAGCTGTATATTTTTAATAAAAGGTACCTCTGAAGAGATACCTTTTATTTCCACTCTATTGTACACCATACTGAATATAACTTGAATCGTAGTATACCCATTGATTTGTCCCTAAGCAAAGCCATCCATCTTGCTTACTCCATACTCGATACAATTCACCATGATGTAACTGTCTTATAACATTTCCATTTAATGATGGAGCATCACGTAGATTTACATTATCACCAGTAATAGTCGCCACATAATGTTTATACTGAATATAACTCGAATCATTATATACCCACTGATTTGTCCCTAAACAAAGCCAACCACCCTGTTCTCCCCAAACTTCATATGCTTCGCCACGATTCAATTGGCGAATTACACTAGACTGTAAAGATGGTCCACTTCTCAAATTCACATTATCTCCATTAGTTATAACAACTCCGTACACTGGAGTTGCATTATTAAGCGGGGAAACATTACCTCCACCACTTGCTCCATTCCCTTGTAAAGCTTCTAATGAAACTGCAGCTGATACATCACAATTTCCTACGCCTGAAATTTGTCCAGAATCTGTGTACTGCCACGCTGTCCACTCTGTCCATCCACCAGCATCAGCAGGCGGTGTACTCGAGTATCTAGCAATCCAAAGCGGAATATCACTTAATCCGCTAATTCCGAACTCATTAATATACCAAACTCCTGTATATAACATTACATCTTTTCCAGTAGCCTGTTTCACATAATTTATGAAGCTTCTTGCCCAATTCGATATAGCGCTACCAGTTAAATTACTGTTGCTCGGATCTGTTGGTGATTCTAAATCCAGAACTGGCATTAAGTCTGTGTGGTTACTTTGTAATATACTCACAAAATATTTCGCCTCTGAAATTGCATCATTTTGTTCTGGGCGTGCAAAATGGTATGCACCGATTAATACATTCGCATTTCGTGCTGCTTGTACATTCTTAGTAAAAGTAGGATCAATGTAATTTACACCTTCTGTCGCTTTTGCATACGCCGCTGAAATACCGGATCCCTTCACTGCATTCCAATCAATATTCCCTTCCCAATGAGACACATCAATAAACGTAATATTTGAACTAGATCTATCTTGCATATAAAAGCTCCTATCAATTTTTTCATTTCGTATACATACAATATGTACAACTTTATTAAAGGGTGACGACGTTTATACTATAGACATAAAGAGCAAACATATTTTATAACCAAAGTAAAAAAGCCTTGTAATTACAAGGCCTTTTGTAAACTTCCTTTATTTTGTAGTAAATACATATTATAATACAATCCTTGTTCAATCAGTAATTCTTGATGCGTCCCTCTTTCTACTATCTCTCCATCGTGCATAACAAAAATTTGATCTGCATCTTGTATGGTAGATAATCTGTGCGCAATCGCTATCGTAGTCCGTCCTTTTCGCATTTGCTGTAACGCTGTTTGGATTGCATCTTCCGTTTCTGTATCAATATTTGCTGTTGCTTCATCTAATACTAACACTTTCGGATTCGTTGCTATCGTTCTAGCGAAAGCAATTAATTGTCGTTGACCACTAGAAAATGCAGCTCCTCTTTCTACTACTTCCGTTTCATACTGCTCTGGTAATTTTTCAATAAACGTATTCGCTTGCACAAATTGTGCCGCTTCTTTTACTTCTTCATCCGTAATTTCTTCATTATACATACGAATATTTTGTTTTACATTTCCCGCAAATAAAAATGCATCTTGCAATACAAGTCCTATTTTCTTTCTAATTTCTTGTTCTTCAAATTTCTCTAACTCTACACCATCTATTACAATATTTCCGGAATTAATATTATAGAATCTCAGTAATAAATTCATAATAGTACTCTTTCCGCTGCCAGTGTGCCCAACGAAAGCAACCGTTTGCCCTTGTTTCACGTGAAAAGATACATTTTTTAAAACATCACGTTTTCCATCGTACGAAAAAGTAACATTTTTAAATTCAATATCTCCATTAATAACTTGAGGATTTCCATCCCCTTTTTGAACTGGCGCTAAATCTTTCTCATCCATTAAATGAAATACACGTGATGATGAAACCAGTGCCTGTTGGAAAAATGATAATTTCATCATCATCTCATTTACAGGCTGGAAAAAACGATGTATATAGTTAACAAACGCATATAAAACGCCTACTTCAACAGGACTCTTCAAAGCATCAATTCCAAATAAACCAAGTACTAACGCAATAGCTACAATATGAACTAAATCAGTTGCTGGACGTAAAAGCAATGCATCTAACTTTAATGTACGTCGCCCTGCACTATAATGTTTATTATTCACTTCTTCAAATTCTTTTCTCATGCGCTTTTCTTGTCTGAACACTTGAACAATATTCATCCCTTGAATGGACTCGTTTAACTTTGCATTTAACACACTTAATTGATTACGGACTTCTAAATAAAAAGCTGCACTTTTCCGGCGATATAGCACCATAATCGCAAACATGATCGGAATTAATACGAGAGAAAATAGCGCTAATTTTACATTTAATAAAAACATCGCTACTAAAATCCCTACTAAAAATACGATATTTTTAACAAATGTTGATAATACACTGACATAAAAATCTTTAATTGCTTCTGTATCATTCGTTATGCGCGATACGAGCGTACCAATCGGCGTACGATCAAAGAAACTTAATGACAACTTTTGAACATGCTCATATACTTCAACACGCATATCTTGAACAATTTTAAAAGCAATATTTTGAAAATATAACAAGTCTAAATAAGTAAATAATACTTTTAATAAGTGAGCAACAATATACACTACAAATAAAGTAACAAGTGCTGATTGATCAAAGTTACGTGGTACTAAGTGTTCATCAAGAAATTGTTTAATTAAAAAAGGACCCATCATTTCTGTTACAGTTGCACCAACTAGAAATAAAAATGCTAATGCTAACAGTCCTTTATATGGCCTCATATAAGACAGTAATCTTCTTAAATCGCTCTGTTTTTTCTCAGCCATCATACGCCTCCTTTCTCGACTAATGCTTCTAACTGCTGGCTTTCATACATTTCTTTATACCAACCATGTTCTTTCATTAGTTGTTCATGTGTACCTCGTTGTACAATTCTACCTTCATCCACAACAAGAATAAGATTGGCATGCTGAATTGCACTTAAACGATGAGCAGTAATAATTGTCGTTTTCCCAGCTCTTTCCCTCTTTAAAGCATTTAAAATTGTTTCTTCTGTTTTTGCATCTACTGCTGATAAACAATCATCTAAAATTAAAATTTCAGCATTCGTTAATAAAGCACGCGCAATAGAAATCCTCTGTTTTTGACCTCCAGATAACGAAACGCCTCTTTCTCCTACTACTGTTTCATATCCTTCTGAAAATTGGAGAATATCATTATGAATACAAGCAATCTCTGCGGCCTGAGTAATTTCATTATATGTAGCATCCGCCTTTCCAAAGGCAATATTCTCCCCAATACTTGCTGAAAATAAAAAATGATCTTGCGGCACGTATGAAATGGCAGAACGGACACCGTAAAGTGTTACATCGCGAATATCCCGCTCCCCAACTTTTAACTCACCATTAAAATGATCATACTCACGTATTAAACATTTTAATAAAGTCGTTTTCCCTGCACCTGTACGTCCTACAATCCCTAACGTTTCCCCCTTCTTCAAATCAAAGTGAATATCCGTTAAATGTAACAGTTCATTTTTCTTATACGAAAACGAATCGACCGCAAATGAAATATCACCGCTCGCTATTGTATGCACAGCATTTTCTCTATTTACTACATCTGATTTTTGTGAGAGGATTTTTTCTACACGGTCATACGAAGCACGCCCACGCTCCATAATATTAAACAGCCATCCAAACGCTAACATCGGCCAAACGAGAGTACCTAAATATGTCGTAAATGTAACGAGATCACCTACTGTTAATTCACCTCTCACAACTAATACTGACCCGTAACATACTGCAATTAAAAAAGAAAAACCTACGATAAGAGCGATTGTTGGATCAAATAACGAATCAATACGTGCAACTAACATATTTTTATGTACGACATCTTCTGATTTTTTTCGGAACGCTTGTAAATCTTCTTTTTCTTGTCCAAGCGATCGAATTACCTTCATCCCACTCATACTCTCTTGCACTTTATCATTGATTTCCGAAAACGATTGCTGTGCTTTATGAAACCTTTTATGTAATAAAGTGCCGTAATAATTTGTCGATATTGCTACAATCGGCATTGGAATTAAGCTTAACAATGTTAACTTCCAACTAATTGTAAAACCCATCGCTACGAGTACACACCCTCCAACAGCTAATGAATCAACAAGTGTTAAAACACCCGCCCCAGCAGTTTGCTGAATTGCTTGAATATCATTGGTCGCGTGCGCCATTAAATCACCTGTGCGATTTGACTGATAGAAAGATGGACTCATCTTTGTAAAATGTTCATACAAATTTTTCCGTAATTGGCGAGCTAACTTTAATGAAGACCCAAAAATCATAATGCGCCACACGTAACGTAATATGTACATCGTAATACCTACGAGTACTAAGAGTACAACCCATTTTAGTAACTTATCAGTCGTTAATGTTCCATCGTTAATTTCATCTACAACAATCCCAATCACTTTTGGTGCTACAAGTTCTAAAAGTGCGACGCCAAATAATAAAATAATTCCGGTTATGTACGCTCGTTTTTCTTGTTTAAAAAACCACGCTAAATTCATAAATACTTTCATATTTTTCCTCCTCCCTTAAAATGAGCGATGTTTTCAGTTTACCAAAAATACAGAATTTTTAAAAGTTTTAAACTCTGTCTATATCAAAAAGAAAAGACACTCTTAGCGAGTGTCTTTTAGCGCTTATTTCATTTGTTGCTTGTTCATCGCGCTCATCATTTGATTGATTTTCTTTTGGGAAGGTTTTTGTCCCATTTGCATCATCATCATTTTTAACATTTGTTCGTTAATTGGTGGATTTTTTTGTAAGTAATTCATCATGTATTTGCGGGCAATGAAAAATCCTAACGCCACGCCTGCTACTAGTGCTACTACGCCCACTAGAATACCTAACCAAATTGGCATATATTTTCCTCCTTCATGTTGTCTACCTTACAGTGTACTAAAACCTTTTCAATAAGACAAGATACAATTCGACATTTTTTACACATATGTTCGTACTTGTTTTAGAGGATTCAGCCATCCGTACTTTGTATTTTCATAATCCATAGCTAAAAATGTTAATTCACACTTCCGAAGCACCTCAAAGAAAGTCGTTTCCATAGAAACATTTCCAGAGGTATTCATGCGAATATAGTGTGGTTTCACCATTATTTCGCCATATTCTGCCCCTGTATAAAGTGTATGTGTATGATGTGTTCGATCATATTTACCAAGAACGCGCAAAGCTTGTTCTAATTTATGATGAATTTTCATTACTTGTAATGGCATCGTTATATACATCATTTGTTTATATAGCACTTTTTTCTCCGAAAGGGACCCAGATTCTGAAAATCGAGCAAATAAATCAAAAAACAAATATTCACGACCAAAGTAAGCTTTCGCAATATCCTCTTGAATTAAATACAATTCATACGTTTTCATCTTTCGCCTCCCAATCTGGACAACCTTTTCTCTTCATTATATAGAAGAAATTTTGCAATGATTGTCTGACTGCGGAGAGAGAAAAAACTTTTTCTGTCGAAAAAACTCATTTACATAGAAAAACCTCTCCATGCCGGAGAGATTTTTCTAAAATCATTAAAGCATTTCTTTTACTTTACGAACAACGTTCTCTACAGTAAATCCATACTCTTCCATAATCTTCTCACCAGGAGCAGAAGCACCGAATGTATCGATACCTAACACATCTCCTTCAAGACCTACGTAACGGTGCCATCCGAATGTAGCACCCATTTCGATTGCGAAACGTTTTGTTACTGCTTTTGGTAATACAGATTCTTTGTACTCAGCAGTTTGAGCTTCAAAGCGATCCATAGATGGCATGCTGACAACAGATGCGTCAACACCGTCTACTGCTAATGCTTTTTGAGCCTCAACAGCAAGACTTACTTCTGATCCAGTTGCAAGTAAGATTACATCAGCTGTTTCTTTCTTGCTTGCAGAAACTACATATGCACCTTTTGCTACTTTTTCATACGTATCGTCTTTTGCACCTTCTAATGTTGGAAGATCTTGACGAGTTAATACTAAAGCAGTTGGTTTGTTTGTAGATTCTAGAGCTAATCTCCAAGCCGCAACAGACTCGTTACCGTCAGCTGGACGAATAACAGATACATTTGGCATTGCACGTAGCGCCGCTAATTGCTCGATTGGTTCATGTGTTGGACCATCTTCACCAACAGCGATACTGTCGTGTGTGAATACATACGTTACTGGCAATTGCATTAATGCTGCAAGACGAATTGCTGGACGTAAGTAGTCAGAGAATACGAAGAACGTACCACCGTAAGTTTTTAAACCACCATGTAGTGCAATACCGTTCATTGCTGCACCCATTGCGAACTCACGTACACCGTACCAAATGTTCTTACCGCTGTAATCATCTCTTGTAAAGTCTTTTTCGTTATTCATGTATGTTTTGTTAGAACCAGCAAGGTCAGCTGATCCACCGAAGAATGATGGTACAGATTCTGCAATTGCATTAATTACAGCACCAGAAGAATTACGAGTTGCTGCTTTTGATCCTAATTCATAAGTTGGTAAGTTTTGCTCCCAACCTTCTGGAAGTTGACCGTTCATTGCTGCTTGGAATTCGTTTGCTAATTCTGGGTATGCTTGTGCATATTCACCTAGCATAGTGTTCCACTCTGCTTGCGCAGTTTCACCAACATCTTGTACTGTTTTACGGAAGTTGTCGTATACTTCTTCTGCTACGTGGAAGTCTTGCTCAGCAGTCCAAGCATATGCTTCTTTCGTTAATTTTGTTTCTTCTACACCTAGTGGAGAACCATGTGAAGCTGATTTTCCTGATTTGTTTGGAGAACCGAAACCAATTGTCGTTCTTACTTCAATTAGCGTTGGGCGTTTTTCGTCAGCTTTCGCTTCTTCGATTGCTTTTGCGATAGCTTCAATATCGTTTCCATCCTCAACACGGATTACTTGCCATCCGTATGCTTTGTAACGATCTTCTACACTTTCAGAGAATGAACGATTTAAATCGCCATCTAATGAAATATCGTTTGAATCGTAAAGCACAACAAGGCGACCTAATTGTAAATGAGCAGCTAATGAAGATGCTTCAGCAGAAACGCCTTCCATTAAATCTCCATCACCACAAATAGCGTATGTATAATGATCTACTACATTATACGCATCACGGTTATATTTAGCAGCTAAATGTCTTTCAGCCATTGCCATACCTACAGCAGTTGAAATACCTTGTCCAAGTGGACCAGTAGTTGCATCTACACCAGGTGTATGACCGTACTCAGGATGTCCTGGAGTTTTGCTTCCCCATTGACGGAAGTTCTTTAAGTCATCCATTGTTACATCATAACCAGATAGGTGAAGTAGGCTGTATAATAACATTGAACCATGACCTGCTGATAATACGAAACGATCACGGTTAAACCACGTTGGGTTATTTGGATTGTGTTTCATAAATTGAGTCCATAATGTATAAGCCATTGGTGCTGCACCCATTGGCATTCCTGGGTGACCAGAGTTTGCTTTTTCAATCGCATCGATGGATAATGTGCGAATCGTGTTGATAGAAAGTTGTTCGATTGAATGTGACATGCTATTCTTCCCTTCGCTTATATTAGTAAACGTTTTATACATTTATATGATAGCTTCCCACGCAAGATTATACAACATGTATCGACAAATATGTTGATGTTTTTTTGATTTTTTATAAAAAAATCAATGTTTCCGGGAATGTATGGGCATTCAATATGACATACTTTTTCATTATTTTTATTTTAAAAAGAAAGAGAATTATCTGTATATTTATACATATATGCAAAACCCTTCTATACTAACTTTTTTAGCCCACCTTTAAAAATACAAAAAAAGCATCTAAATTCGATGCTTTTCAAATCAGTTAAACAATCCGTTTCCGAATCGAACTTGAAATAAAATCAATGATAATAACCATTAAAATGATGCCTAATAAAATAATTCCTACACGAGACCAATTGCGTGAACTCAGCGCAAAAATTAGAGGTGTGCCAATTCCCCCTGCTCCAATAACACCTAAAATGGCAGCGGATCGCACATTAATTTCGAACCTGTATAACGTATAGGATAGAAAATCTGGTAATACTTGTGGCAATACTGCATACCAAAGTATTTTAAATCGATTCGCACCTGTTGCTATTAGCGCTTCCTTCGGTCCTTTATCTATATTTTCAATTCCTTCTGAATATAATTTTCCTAACATTCCAATAGAGTGTAACCCTAAAGCTAGAACGCCGGCAAAAGAACCTGGTCCAACAGCTTTTATAAATAAAAGAGCCATAACTAATTCAGGAAATGTACGGACAAAACTAAGTACAAATTTCCCAGTTCCCGAAGTTAATTTTCCACTACTCATATTCGTCGCCGCCCAAAAAGCGAATGGAACAGATAAAAAGGCAGAAATAAATGTACCTAATATCGCAATTGCCAACGTATCAATTAAACCATGTAATAAATCTTCACCATCTGACAAAGATACATACGACCAATCTGGATTCAATACACCTGTCATAATTGCTTTTGTAATTTCTCCCGCCGTATCTTTGATTCCCTCTAGCGGTACTCCCGAAAAAGCCCATACATAAACAAATGTAAGTGCTATGAAAATAATCCAGCGATACATACTCGGTTTCTTCGGTTTTGGTACGATTAACGTCGTTTTACTCATTATAATTTCTCCCGCAACAATGTACTTACATAATCAATTAACAATACAACAACAAGGGTATAAATAATAATAGATGCAGTTTGTTCATATTGTAAAAATCCAAGTGTACGATCATAATATAATCCGATACCGCCAGCTCCTACTAAACCTAAAACAGCTGCTGCACGTACGTTTACCTCAAATGTATAAAGAACATAGGAGACAAAATGCGCTTTCACTTGCGGAATTACCCCATAAACAATCCATTGCACCTTATTTGCTCCTACTGCTGTCATTGCTTCTAATGGACCTGGATCAATCGATTCAATTGACTCATACAACAATTTCGCCACGAGCCCAATTGAGAAAAACGTAAGAGCTAAAATACCTGGAAGTGGTCCTATTCCAAAAATAGCTACGAAAATTGCCGCTAATAATAAATCTGGTACCGTTCGGATAAAATTTAAAATCAATCGAGCGGGACTGTACAAAAATGCGCTCGTAAACACATTACTTGCCGCAAATAGTGCCAGTGGAATAGCTAATATCGCTCCTAAAGTCGTCCCGATAATCGCCATACGTATTGTATCTAACATTGCTGTTGTAATAACTTGAAAATAACTCCAATCTGGCGGCACCATCTCTTTTAACAAATCCATCATATTAGGAAAACCAACTACTAGTTTTGAAAATGATGCGTCGACCTGCATACTACTTCCCCACAACAGTAAAATGACTAGAATTAACGTTAACATATGTTTTAACTTACTCGGCGGCTTCGGTATCGATTTCGAATATATCGTCACGTCATTCATTTAACTGCCACCTCTAACAATTCGCTTTTCTGCGCTACGTCACCATAAATTTCAGCAAATTTTTCATCCGTTGCCTCTTCTACTAGGCCATCAAAAACAATTTCACCTGCATGTAATCCAATAATGCGTGTCGCATATTGCCTAGCTAAATCAATAGAATGTAAGTTTACAATTGTTGTAATTCCAAAATCTTCATTAATTTTTTTCAAATCATCTAATACTTGCTTTGTTGTTAGTGGATCTAACGACGCAACAGGTTCATCTGCTAATATGATTTTTGCTTCTTGCGCCAACGCTCTAGCAATGGACACACGTTGTTGTTGTCCTCCTGATAATTCATCAGCCCGCGCATATGCTTTTTCTAAAATATTTACCCTTTTTAACGATTGAAAGGCAAGGTCCAAATCTTCTTTCGGAAATAGGCCTAACGTTGTACGTAATGTCGAATGATACCCGACACGGCCAGCTAATACGTTCTTTAATACCGTTGATCGCTTTACAAGATTAAAACTTTGAAAAATCATACCAATATCCCGGCGCATGCGGCGTAATCCTTTTCCTTTCGCAACAGTAATTGACTCACCTTCAATCATGATTTCGCCTTCTGTAATCTCATGAAGACGATTTACTGATCTTAAAAGTGTAGACTTTCCAGCTCCGGACAGCCCTACCATTACAACAAACTCACCTTTTTGAATTTTCAAGTTTATATGATTCAATCCTTTTGTACCATTTGGATACACTTTGGAAACATTTCGAAACTCTATCACACATCTTACCTACCTTCTATGAATTCAAAACGGCAAACTAACTGAAAACATACCTTTCCAGTTAGCTTCCATTTCCATATGTATTATTGCGTTTTTACTTTCTTCCCATATTCACGAACGATATCAAATTTACTATCATCAGATTTAACATATCCTTCATGTGAATATACTTCTTTAATGATTTTGTGACCTTCCTCATTCTTTCCAATTTCAATGAAAGCATCCTGTAATTTCTTGCTCCACTCTTCATCTAAATCCGAACGTACCGAAATCGTATCGTTTGGAATTTTCTCCGTAAATTTCACTATTTTCGTTTGATCGAATATATTCGGATAATCTTTTTTTACAATATTACGAGCATCTTGGAATACAACAGCTGCGTCTACATCACCATTTAAAAGAGCAATAAGCGACTGATCGTGACCTTTTAATGTAACAGGTTTCACATCTTTTAACGGATCAACGCCCTCTTTTAATAGTACAGCCGCAGGCCACACATACCCCGCTGATGACGTTACATCTTGATAACCAATTTTTTTACCTTTTAAATCTTTTACACTATTAATATTTGAATCTTTCTTAACAACAAATTCAGACTTATAGAAGTCTACTAAATCCTTTGTAGGAGCTCCCGTTTCATCATCTACTCCAAAACGTTGTGCTTGTAAAATTACGTTTGCAGCCTTTTTCTCATGTGCTAGCACATACGCTGTTGGAGGTAAAAAACCTACATCTACTTGCTTAGATGCCATCGCTTCTACAATTGTATTGTAATTCGTCGAAATACTAACTTTTACTGGAATATTTAACTTATCACTTAATAGCTTCTCAAGTGGTTTTGCCTTCGCCTCTAACGTATCTGCATTTTGAGAAGGAACAAATTGAACATTTAAAGTCTTCGGTACATACCCTTTTTTCGTATCTTCATTTTTACTTGCGCTTGATTCCTTCGTTCCACAGCCACTTAATAAACCCGCTGCTAATACAACTGTTGTACTCATTGCAAAAACTTTTTTCAACATATTAATGCCTCCATTTTTGTTGTTATAAAATAACCTTCCGTAAACATGAAGAAATATATCACACAATTTCACGAATAATTGTTTATTTACAGAATCTTTACACATTCTATACACTCACATTAAAATTCTCTTCCTATATTTGATATGCTTAATTGGTAGATAACAATAGAAAAGGTGAATGATATTGAATCAAAATCAAATTGTAACTTTAAACATCTTATTAACAAGTGATATACATGGTACCGTTTATCCAATTCACTATCAAGATAACTCCAAAGCTGAAATTGGTTTAGCTAAAATTTCTACTCTTATAAAAAAAGAACGTTCCGAAAATAGAAACGTCCTATTAATTGATAATGGTGACTTCATACAAGGAACACCCTTTACTTATCATTACGCTACATATGAAAAAGATAAGAAAAACCCAATGTCATTAATAGCAAACTATTTACGTTATGACGCTGCAGTGATTGGGAATCATGAATTTAATTATGGACTGGACGTATTAAATCATGCTATTTCTACTGCCAACTTCCCGTATTTATCAGCAAATATTTTAGATAAAAACAGCAAAGAATCTTATTTCGGAAAACCATATATAATAAAACAGATTGAATCAAATATAAAAATTGCTATTTTAGGGATGACAACGCATTACATTCCAAATTGGGAACAACCCCATCACATTAAAGACTTACAATTTGAAGATGCGTTAGAAACAACAAAAAATTGGGTTTCTTACATTCGCGAACACGAGAAACCAGATTTACTGGTCGTAGCGTATCATGGGGGATTTGAACGCGATTTACAAACTGGAGAACCGACTGAAGTTTTAACAGGTGAAAACCAAGGGTATGCAATGTGTCATGAAATTGAAGGCATAGATATTTTATTAACAGGCCATCAGCACCGAAAAATTGCTCAAACAGTGGGTAATGATGTAACAATTTTACAGACTGGATGTAATGGACATTCAGTTGGAAAAGTAACTATAACATTTGAAAAAATGAAACAAGAGTGGGTAAAAAAAGAGAGTTATTCAGAACTATTGGCTGTGCAAGAAATCGAGGCAGATCCAAATGTTCTTTACTTGGTAGCCGATTATGAAGAGAAAACACAAAAATGGCTTGATCAACCTATTGGAATCATCCACGGTGACATGCAAATTTCAGATGCTATGCAAACTCGTTTGAAAGACCATCCTTTTATTGAATTCATAAATAAAATACAGATGGATATTGCTAATGTTTCCATTTCTTGTACAAGCCTATTCCATAATACATCTCCAGGTTTCCCGGAACATGTAACAATGCGTGACATCGTTTCTAATTATATTTATCCAAATACATTAAAAGTAATTAGAATAACTGGCTCAGATATAAAAGATGCTCTCGAACTCTCTGCTTCTTATTTCACATTAAAAGAAGATGGATCTATCATCGTAAACCCTACCTTTATAGAACCAAAGCCGCAACACTATAATTACGATATGTGGGAAGGAATTTCGTACGTATTAAACATTTCAAAACCAATTGGCGCAAGAGTAGAATCTTTACAACATAAAGGCACTCCTCTTAATATGAACGAAGAATATGACGTCGTTATGAATAATTATCGCACAAGCGGCGGAGGGAACTTCTTTATGTTTCAAAATAAGCCCGTAATAAAAGACATCCCAACAAATATGTCTGAACTTATCGCTAACTATATATTGAAACATAAAAAGATAGAAGCAACCGTTAATAACAACTGGGAAGTTATTAAATAAATAAAAAAGATGGGCTTCGCCCATCTTTTAGTTTAATTTTGCATTATCTTGCTTTTTTAAAGCTTTTAATTTCGCCGGTGTAACATCAGTACCTTGTTCGTTAACAACTTTAATTCCTTTTAGTTCGTTTAACATATTTTGACGAAATCCTTTTAAATATTGTTCACGTAGCGATTGACGCTCACGTTGTTCTTCTTCAGTTAAACCTTCAGCTTTTGCTTTTTTCGCTAAGAAGTTAATGCGTTCAACGAGTTCGTGACTAAGCATCTCGAATCCCCCTTCTACTCAAAACTGATTATTATCATACAATAGTTACTCTTCTTTATCAAGCAATTGCTTTGTATACTCTACATATCTACGATGTACCGTCGCTTTTGAAACATTATGACCAAAGCCACGTAGTGTTGCTGCAATTTCTTCGAAAGTAAGTTCACTCTTACGCAAACGTACAATTTCCTCAATTGGCACTTCTTTCTTCTCTCGTCCTACACTTAAATGACGATTCTTTAAATTATTTTCTGGACGATAGCCTTTTTCTACTGCTCGTTGCATACCACGTTTAATTTTTAAATTATGAATCTTTCTTTGATACTCTTCAACAATACCAATAATATCTAATACCATTGAATCAGAATCCGACAATTGCAATTCACCATTATGTGTATGCGTATATACTTTTATTCCTTCTTTATGTAAACAGTGCATTAACGCAATCTTTGCATTCCCCCTACCAAGGCGCGTTTCATCTTGTATAAGTAGCACATCAATTTGTTCGTCTCGAATTGTATCTAGCACTTCTAATATGCCGTCACGTTCAATTGTATAGCCACTAGCCTGTTCCTCAATCACCTTAGTAACATTCATTTGATAGCGCTCCGCTAAATGCAATAATTCATCTTTTTGACGTAATAATGATGTTTCTTGTGCTTCTTTTGTTGTACTCACACGCGCATAAATAATTGCATTCATTATGAACCCCTCTTTCTCACTATAATTTCCCTTTAGTGTAACATAAATTCGCCTTTTGTTCGAACTTATGTTTGTAGAATGTTTTTTCACATGTTATACTTATTAATAAGAAAAATGAAAGAAAACGAGGTGTTAGAAAACATGGAAAAGTTAACGAAACGCCAGCAAGACATTCTCGACTTTATTAAGCTAAAAGTACAAGAAAAAGGATATCCACCTTCCGTACGTGAAATTGGTCAAGCAGTCGGCCTCGCTTCTAGTTCTACAGTGCACGGACATTTATCAAGATTAGAAGAAAAAGGATACATTCGACGCGATCCAACAAAACCACGCGCAATTGAAATTTTAGGTGAAGACCGAATGGATACAGAAACACAATCTGTTATTCAAGTTCCAATTGTCGGGAAAGTTACTGCTGGATTACCAATTACAGCAGTCGAAAGCGTTGAGGAACACTTCCCTCTTCCAGCTAGCATTGTCGCAGGAGCAGATCAAGTGTTTATGTTACGTATTTCTGGAGATAGTATGATTGAAGCTGGTATTTTCGATGGAGATTTAGTTGTTGTTCGCCAACAACAGTCTGCATATAATGGTGAAATTGTAGTCGCTTTAACAGAAGATAATGAAGCAACTGTTAAACGTTTCTATAAAGAAAAAGACCATTTCCGTCTACAACCGGAAAATTCTTCATTAGAACCTATCATTTTAAAGCAAGTGTCCGTTATCGGTAAAGTAATTGGCGTATATCGTGATTTACATTAAGAATATAAAAGAAGATAATTACCTTATTGATATACGGTAATTATCTTCTTTTTTGTATTTTGATAGATTTTCATACATTCTATTTCTTATGAACGCGTTTCAATCGTCACATCGCCCGCAGCTGTTTTACCGCTAATCTTTTTACTCCCATTACCAATCGTTACGTCTTTATTTTCTTCATTAAAAATTGTTACATCCCCGGCAGCACTTTGCCCAGTAATTACCGCATCTTTTGGTTTTTCCGATAAAGTAATATTTATATCTCCCGCAGTTGAACTTGCTTCTAGATTATACATAGAATCATGATCTAGAATATTTATTTCCCCACTGGTCGTTTTTGCAGTCACTTTCCCTATTACTTTTTTAAAGTTTACTTCACCAGCTTTTGTAGATCCCTCCACATTCTTAGCCGTTACATGTTTCAAATCCACTTCTCCAGTAAGTGTTCTAGCACTTACACGTTCACTTTTCACATCACTTATTTCAATTTGTCCAGCAGATGAATTTACTTTTACATCTTGGTAAGAGCGTTCAGGCACAAGGAGAGTCAATGTAGACGTTTGAAACCTAAAATCGTAAAAAGAAAAATCAAATGAAGCATCTTTTTCTCTTTCCCCAATGATTTTTAATGTGTCACCATCTTCAGTAATACGAATCTCTTGTTTACGCGCATCTCCTGATTGCTTTACATAAAAAGAAGCGTCAGGAGATTTTTGGACAACAATATCCCCGACATCTAACTTAACTTCTATATTTTTTAGTGTTTCATTTTTAATTTTATCTTCTTTGTTTCCTTCTTCTGCAGCTTGCACTGCTTTTTCATATGTTTGTGAAATCCCAATTACTCCAATAATGATACAAGCGATTGCTGCTAACAAGATTTTTTTCATCATCTACTCCCCTTTTATCATTTTGAAGTTCCATATTACATAACGTACACAAAGCCTTTTAAACCACTTCGTACTATAATAAGCGATTATACATAACAACAAACCTACTCCAACAAAAGTTATACTAACGAATAAATCTAACCATATAAAAGTGCCCATAAATACTTTTCCAATTACGAAAAATGGTGTCACTACACTAGCAATCCCACCGACCCAAAAAGAAAATATAAAAGCAATAATTGCAAATAACGGGCCTAACACAATAATGAAATTAAACAAACTAAGTCCAATCGCCGCCATGACAGCTCTTGTCACATTTGAAGTTGATGGATCTTTTTTCATTTCATCGAAACGATACATCGCAAGCAATTCTTTTGCAATTACTTTCGGAGAGCCAAGCCCCTTTATTATTTCCGATTCAGTTTTTCCCTCTTCTATCCCAAACTGAAAATGCTCTTCATAATCAAATAAAATATCTTTTCTCTCTTCGTCCGGTAACTTTCTAAGGTGACTTGATAATTCCTTAAGAAACTGTTCTTTACTCATCCCATTCCACCCCTTCAATAATTTCTTGTACACCTTTCGCAAAATCACGCCACTCTGTTACTAACAAATTCAGTTGCGTTTCCCCTTGCTCAGTTAGTTGATAATATTTGCGAGGTGGTCCTTCCGTAGATTCTTTTAAATACGTTTGAAAATATCCTTCCTTCGTTAAACGGCGTAATAAAGGATATACTGACCCTTCCGATATTAAAAATTTATTTGAGATTTGCTGAACAAGTTCATAACCGTAACAATCCTTACGTTTCACAAGTGCCAGTACACACAGTTCTAACACACCTTTTTTAAACTGAACGTTCAAGTGCAATCCCCCTTTCTCATTTCAGTACTGTTCAATACACGGTACCTTCCTTATCCATAATATACCACTTAGTACTATTTATTGCAAGGTACTATATTTTTAAACACCCGAACTTTAGTATTAAACATATTCAATACCGAACACAACATATCATACAATTTTTTAAACCCATAGATATTACGCATGTTACTTTTACTTATCCACCCTTTTGGAACACAAAGTAATTCGAATTTCACCACGTTACATTAAAGATATGGAATAGAAATTCAAATACCGTCATATTTTTTCAGGCATCTATTCAATTCATTTCAACTAACACCTATATTATCGACAAATAAAAAAGCCCTGATACCGTAGTATCAGAGCTTCCTCACCTCTTAGTATAGAGACATATATTGATCGCGTTCCCATTGGTGAACTTGCGTGCGGAAGATATCCCACTCAATTTCCTTCGCTTCGATGAAGTGCTCAAGTAAGTGATCTCCTAATGCGTTACTAATTACTTCATTAGATTGTAATGTAACTAAAGCTTGCGCTAATGTTGCCGGTAAATCAACGATACCTGCTTCTTCGCGCTCTTCTTTTGTCATTACGTAGATGTTACGATCTACTGCAGCTGGTGGAGTTAATTTGTTTTTAATTCCATCAAGACCTGCTGCTAATAATGTTGCCATTACTAAATATGGATTTGCAGCTGGGTCAACACTACGTACTTCTACGCGTGTGCTAATACCACGAGATGCAGGGATACGTACTAATGGACTACGGTTTTGTGCAGACCATGCTACGTAACAAGGAGCTTCGTATCCAGGTACTAAACGCTTGTAAGAGTTTACAGTTGGGTTTGCTACCGCTGTAAATGCTGGTGCGTGTTTTAAAATACCTGCGATGAAGTGACGAGCGTCATCACTTAATTGTAAGTCACCGTTTTGATCATAGAATACGTTCTCACCATTTTTGAATAGTGATAAGTTACAGTGCATACCTGAACCGTTCACACCGTATAATGGTTTTGGCATAAATGTTGCGTGTAAACCGTGTTTACGAGCAATTGTTTTTACAACAAGTTTGAATGTTTGAATGTCATCACATGAACGAATTGCATTTGCATATTTGAAGTCAATTTCGTGTTGCCCTGGAGCAACCTCATGGTGAGACGCTTCAATTTCAAAGCCCATTTCTTCAAGTTCAAGAACGATATCACGACGACAGTTTTCCCCTAGATCCATCGGCGCAAGGTCGAAGTATCCACCGTTATCGTTTAATTCTAATGTCGGATTTCCTTTTTCATCTACTTTGAATAGGAAGAATTCTGGCTCTGGTCCAAGATTGAAATCTGAGAATCCTAAAGCTTCCATTTCTTTTAATACACGCTTTAAATTGTTACGTGGATCCCCTTCAAATGGAGTGCCATCTGCATTGTAAATATCACAGATTAATCGAGCTACTTTACCTTTTTCAGCTGTCCAAGGGAAAATCACCCAAGTATCTAAGTCTGGATATAAGTACATATCAGATTCTTCAATACGTACGAAACCTTCAATAGAAGATCCATCAAACATCATTTTGTTATCAAGAGCTTTTGTTAATTGGCTCACTGGAATTTCTACGTTTTTAATTACCCCTAAAAGGTCCGTAAATTGTAAACGGATATACTTTACATTCTCTTCTTTCGCCAAACGGAAAATATCTTCTTTTGTGTACCTAGCCATTATAAATTCCTCCTTAGTCCCTCTAAACACCTTCAGAATCAGTTCTCTTTAGTGAAAAAATCTTGAAATATCACCTTGTCGCAATGAAGTTCGATTAAATCTACCTGTATGTTGTAGTTCATCTCGAAGTATTTTGCGAAGCTCAGTTTTTGAAATTTCTTTCGTTTCTTCTTTTACTTTCACTGCTTCTGTTTGATTTTCTTTCATTAGTAACACTTGTTTAATACCAGCCATATTCAAGCCTTGATCTAATAAATCTTTAATCTCTAACAACTTATCTACATCGTT
The DNA here is from genome assembly GCF_027716745.1 of Bacillus cereus group sp. Bc010. Taxonomy (NCBI): domain Bacteria; kingdom Bacillati; phylum Bacillota; class Bacilli; order Caryophanales; family Bacillaceae; genus Bacillus; species Bacillus cereus group sp. Bc010. The sequence continues at coordinate 7,572 of NZ_JAQFUY010000038.1, read as the reverse complement.
AAATGAGAATAATCTACGATTCCCCTTTGTACGGGTTGGAGAAACAAGATTATGCTCTTCATAGTAGCGAATTTGACGTGCAGATAATTGTGTTAAATCCATAACAATACCAATAGGAAACAGCGGGGCAGAACGTCTATCTTCTTTCATCGTTTCAGTTCCTCCTTCGCCTTAACTGCTTCTCATTTTATACCATGTTATGTTTAGTGTCAATAGATGTTAGCTTTTCTTACATGATTTTTTTAAAATTTTTTCATTCTTTTTTCTAATGAAATAAATCATTACTTTCACGCAAAAAAAGCTGTCGAAATCGACAGCTTCCCTTTAAGAAATTGTTAATAATTCTTTTTCAATTAATGCATCAATTGCAGAACAAATCGCAATCTTCACATGCGAATAAGTTAGCCCACCTTGTACGTAAGCAACATAAGGCGGACGAATTGGACCATCAGCTGACAATTCAATACTTGCACCTTGAATAAACGTTCCCGCAGCCATAATTACATCATCTTCATACCCCGGCATATAATTGGCATATGGAGTGAAGTGAGAGTTAATCGGAGATGCATATTGAATTGCTTGGCAGAATGCAATCATGCGATCTTTGTCATCAAATTGAACAGATTGAATTAAATCCGTTCTTGGTGCATTCCACGCTGGTGATGTATTCATTCCTAACTTTTCTAAAAATGCAGCTGTAAAAATCGCACCTTTTAGCGCTTGTCCTGCTACATGCGGCGCTAAGAAGAAACCTTGATACATTTCTTGCAGACTGTATAAAGATGCCCCTGCTTCCGCACCGATTCCTGGAGATGTTAAACGATATGCACACGCTTCAACATACTGTTCTTTACCAACAATGTAACCACCAGTTTTAACAATTCCCCCACCCGGGTTTTTAATAAGCGAACCTGCCATTAAATCTGCACCAACATGACATGGCTCTTGCTCTTCAATAAACTCGCCATAACAGTTATCTACAAACACGACAACATCCGGTTTAATTTCCTTAACAAACGCTATCATCTCTTTAATTTGAGAAATAGTAAACGACGGACGAGTAGCATAACCTTTTGAACGTTGAATTCCAATCATCTTCGTATTACTATGAATGGCAGCTGCAACAGCTCTAAAATCAACTAGCCCCTCTTCAGTAAGCGGAACTGCATTATAACCAATATTATATTCTTTGAATGATCCTACACCTTTTCCACGTACACCAACAATTTCTTCTAACGTATCATACGGCTTACCCGTGATATACAATAACTCATCTCCTGGACGTAAAATACCGAATAGCGCTGTTGAAATTGCGTGAGTACCTGAAATGATTTGCGGACGAACAAGACCAGCTTCCGCTCCAAATACATCTGCATACACTTTTTCTAACGTATCACGACCAATATCATCATAACCATAACCTGTCGTCGGAATAAAATGTGAATCACTAATTTTATGTTTACGGAAACTTTCTAACACACGAAACTGATTACTTTCAATTACTTCATCCGCACGTTTATGTACTTCTGTAATTTGACTCTCTACTTCTTTTACGATTGGAGCAATTTTTTCTCCATTTTTCAAACGATCAAACATTTTTATTTTCTCCTTCTTCCACTAAAAATCTCTTTAATTGTACATTAAGCGATGAATGAGCAAAAATATCCCCCGCGCAATCATATACAAATTTCTCTTCCAAAAACTCCATTTTCGTTAATAGCGTCTCTGTCTTTAATAGAGTTAATAACTTACCTTCACTCGGAGGAATTTTCACTTGATAACAATTCATTTCTTCCTTCATTTTCGTTTCTATCGCTTCTTTTATATGTAATAGATCATTTTCTTCAAAAGCACTAGTCATTAAGAAGTTACTTTTCGGAAACGGAATAAAGTTTTGATGTAATTCATCTTTTTTATTATATAACGTAATAATAGGAATATGATTGATTTCGAGTTCTGACAATAATTGTTTTACTGTTTTCTCATGCCCTACATAATTCGGATCTGCAGAATCCACAACATGTAAAATAACATCCGCTTCACCAGCTTCTTCTAATGTCGAGCGGAATGCAGCAATTAATGATGTAGGTAAATCTTGTATAAAACCAACCGTATCAGTTAGTAATACTGTATAACCAGAAGGTAACGGCATCTTCCTTGTTGTCGGGTCTAGCGTTGCAAACAACAAGTTCTCTTCAAATGTATCAGCTTCCGTTAATCTATTAAACAACGTAGATTTCCCCGCATTTGTATATCCTATTAACGAAACTTGAAATACTTTATTATCTTTTCTTCTCTCACGATATCTTTTTCGATGTTCCACAACAACTGCAAGTTGTTTCTTTATTTCATCAATCCGTGATCGAATATGACGACGATCCGTCTCAAGTTTCGTTTCACCTGGCCCTCTCGTTCCAATACCACCACCAAGACGTGATAAAGACAACCCTTGCCCCATAAGACGCGGCATTGTATATTGCAACTGAGCTAATTCTACTTGAAGCTTCCCTTCTCTCGACTTCGCACGTTGCGCAAAAATATCTAATATAAGTTGCGTTCGATCAATTACCCTCGCATCTAATACTGAGGATAAATTCCGAATTTGACTCGGTGTTAATTCGTTATTAAATACGATAACATCCGGTTCTAATTCTTCAGTTAACATTGTAAGCTCTTCTAATTTACCTTTACCTATATAAGTCGCTGGATGAAACTTCGGTCGTTTTTGCGTTGTAGACACTAACAATTCTGCTCGTGCAGTTTTCGCTAATGATGCAAGTTCTTTCATGGAATGCATAAATTTTTCATCATCATCTTGCGGCAATTGACAGCCCACTAATATGACTTTCTCTTTTTCTTCCATCAAATATGTTCACTCATCCTTTTCGAAATTTAAACCTTCTAATATAATAGCAGAGAAAGCACATTTCATCTAGTTAGCGGGGGAGAAAATTCATGGCATGGGAGATTTTTAGCATCATAGGCACAATTGCTTTCGCATTAAGCGGGGCTATTGTTGCAATGGAAGAGGATTATGATATTTTCGGGGTGTATATTTTAGGAATGGCAACCGCATTTGGGGGAGGTGCCCTTCGTAATTTATTAATCGGTTATCCGATTGTCGCGTTTTGGCAACAAGACATGTTATTCCAAATCGCACTTTTATCAATGACGATTATTTTTCTTTTTCCAAATAAATTAATTAGACACTGGAAAAAGTGGGAAAACATCACTGATGCTATCGGCTTATCAGCATTTGCCGTACAAGGGGCATTATACGCTCAAAAATTAAATTTACCAATTAGCGCTACAATCGTAGCAGCCGTTTTAACTGGCATTGGAGGCGGTATTATCCGCGATCTTTTAGCCCGTAGAAAACCTCTCGTTCTTCGAGCTGATGTATATGCTTTTTGGACGATTCTGGCAGGTTTCTTAATTGGCGCTCAAATTATTGTTAGCGATTGGGCTCTATACACCTTATTCATTTTAATTGTTTGCTTCCGCATGGTTTCTATTCATTACAAATGGCATTTACCGCATAGACGCATCGACACAAACGAACGTTCAATGCATAAATAGCAATCCAACCTCTTTACAAATCGTAAAGGGGTTTTTCTTTTCTAATGAGTTTTTCTTTACAGAATGTTTATACTAATCCTCAAAGCGAGGTGAATACAAATGACAAACCATGTGAATAAAGGGGCTCAAAAAAGCTCAGTAGGTCAAATTGGACACGACCCTAATTCCGCACACGAAAAAAGTGCTAAAATGGAACGATTCCATAAATCTTATCAAGAAAAAGCAAAAAAGTAATAGAAGCACTTATACAGAAAAACAGACGCACAGTTTACGTACTGTGCGTCTCCTCTTCAAGCATCAAATCACTGCTTGATATTCCAATCAAATCATATTTATCATATGCATCCTCTTGTAACAACCGCATAGCTTGTGTACGAATCGATTTTTCAACAATATTCCGGACATATCGTCCATTACTAAAGGATGTAATTTGCGATGAGTACTTTACAGCATGTAAATGATCTCTAAATTTCCATTCAGCCTCTTTCGATAACTGATATTCACGTTCTTCATACATCCTCTTCCCTATTTCTAACAACTGATTTACTGAGTAGTCCGCAAACTCAATTATAAATGGAAAACGAGATTGCAGTCCTGGATTCAATGAAAGAAAGTGATTCATCTCTCTTGAATATCCAGCTAAAATCAATACAAAACCGTGTTGTTTATCTTCCATATGTTTTACGAGCGTATCAATTGCTTCTTTTCCAAAATCTTTTTCTCCCCCTCGGGCTAATGAATATGCCTCATCAATAAACAAAATTCCTCCCATTGCTTTTTTTATTAAATCTCTTGTTTTTTGAGCTGTATGACCGATGTACTCTCCTACAAGATCCGCACGTTCAGCTTCAACTAAGTGCCCTTTTGATAGAATATTCATCTCAAATAATAATTTCCCTATCATTCTAGCAACAGTTGTCTTCCCTGTACCTGGATTCCCTTTAAATAACATATGAAGTACTTGTTTCTCAGACTTCAATCCTATTTCTTGTCTTTTTTTATTCACATAAATCCAAGCATATATTTCTTTTATTATCTTTTTTATATCATCCATCCCAACGAGTTTTCCCATCTCTTCTTCAATTCTTTGCAGCATCTCATGTTTCGTAGTAGTTTCACTTGAAATTACTGTTTTCTTTTCTGCAGCCGTTAAAGAAATTTTCTTTCGATGATTTAACACAATGTTAATTTGATTATTATTTTTCTTTCGCATCGATTGTTCCATACAATCACCTCATTTTATCCACTCACCAAATATTATTATTCTTGTCTCCTTTGCAAATGACTATTTTCAGAAAAGTTTGCTATAATAAAAGAAATAATGAAGGTGGTGGGACTATGGAGACAACGGAATTCCATGATACAATACAAGCCTTTTCTATTTTTTTATTGAATAAAGGCCGAAAACCTTCAACCATTAAACGTTATGTTTATGACATTGAAGATTTCGGACATTGGTTAGAAAAAAACAAAAAGCTCCCTTCCAGTAATATATGGGCTACACTTTGTACAAAAGACTACGAAGATTACTTTTCCGACTTAAAAAAGAATCGACATTACTCAGAGAAAACGATGCACCGTGTATTCATTGTATTAAATAGAATGCATCACTTTCTAAATATTCCTAACCCATTAAAGAACATGGAAATGTCTATTCAACCAGACCGCACACTCCGCAATGAAGATTTCATTTCATCTGATGAAGAAAAAAGATTAAAATATATAGTCACTTCATTAGAAGGACTTTCAGAAAAACAACGTCCTGTACGCCCTTTATTGATGGATCGTAATATCGCTATTTTAAATTTATTAACTGACTATGGATTATCCTTACAGGAACTTACAGCATTAACTATGCATCACGTCCACTTTGAAACTAACACGTTATCTATACCTGCAACCGCAGGAGTAGAAAGAACAATTACATTAACTAGCGAAGACAAAAAACAACTATATACTTATTACAAAAGTATCCCTGAACCCGTTCGTCCAAAATATCATAGTAATGATCCATTATTTGTCGCATTCGATTTTAATCGTGGAACATACAGATGGGTATACGAAAATGATGCACCAAAGGGATTAACAGAAATCGCTATCCAAAAAATGATTCGCCTTGAAGTATCCAGAGCTAATTTACGCAAAGGAATCTCAGGACAACACTTTCGTAACACCTATATTTTAAACTTAATAAAAAAAGAAACTCCGGAGTCAGAAATTATAAAGCTAGCTGGCTTCAAGTCAAAGATTTCACTAAAACGATATTATCAATACGCAGAAAATAGAAAAAACGCCTTATCATAAGGCGTTTTTTCTATTTTTTCTTCAAACAAACGATTTTACTATGACCATTTAACTAATTTTTGCATCTACTATGATGAGTTTCGTTCATATCCTCATAAGAAAGGAGAGATTTAATGTCTCATTATAACGACAGTCAGAACAAATTCTCCAAACCATGCTTTCCAAGTAGCGCTGGACGAATTCCAAATACTCCATCAATCCCAGTTACTAAAGCACAACTTAGAACATTCCGCGCAATCATTATCGATTTAACAAAAATAATCCCAAAACTTTTCGCAAATCCATCTCCCCAAAATATTGAAGATCTAATTGATACATTGAACCTACTAAGTAAATTTATTTGTTCACTAGATGCTACTTCCTCCCTGAAAGCACAAGGGTTAGCTATTATTAAAAACTTAATAACTATATTAAAAAATCCAACTTTCGTAGCAAGCGCTGTATTTATCGAGCTTCAAAATCTAATTAATTATTTACTATCCATTACAAAACTATTCCGAATTGACCCTTGCACACTTCAAGAGCTTCTTAAATTAATCGCAGCATTACAAACCGCTCTAGTTAATTCTGCTTCATTCATTCAAGGACCTACTGGACCTACTGGGCCAGCAGGGGCTACCGGTGCTACTGGACCTCAAGGACCTCGGGGTAATACAGGCGCTACTGGCGCTACCGGATCTCAAGGACCAGCGGGGGCTACCGGTGCTACTGGACCTCAGGGGCCTCAAGGTAATACAGGCGCTACTGGTGCTACCGGGTCTCAAGGACCAGCGGGGGCTACCGGTACTACTGGACCTCAAGGGCCTCAAGGTAATACAGGCGCTACTGGCGCTACCGGATCTCAAGGACCAGCGGGGGCTACCGGTGCTACTGGACCTCAAGGGCCTCAAGGTAATACAGACGCTACTGGTGCCACTGGACCTCAAGGTATTCAAGGGCCAACGGGCGCTACTGGTATAGGAGTTACAGGACCTACTGGACCTTCTGGTGGGCCTCCTGGACCTACTGGACCTCAGGGACCTCAAGGTAATACAGGTGCTACTGGGGCCACTGGACCTCAAGGTGCTCAAGGACCGGCGGGTGCTACTGGTGCTACTGGACCTCAAGGTGTTCAAGGGCCAACGGGCGCTACTGGTATAGGAGTTACAGGACCTACTGGGCCTACTGGACCTAGCTTCCCTATAGCAACAATTGTTGTAACAAACAACATTCAACAAACAGTACTACAATTTAATAACTTTATCTTCAGTACTGCAATTAACGTAAATAATATTATCTTTAATGGCACAGACACAGTTACAGTTATCAACGGTGGTATTTATGTAATTAGCGTATCCATCTCTACAACTGCACCAGGATGTGCGCCACTCGGAGTAGGAATTTCAATAAATGGAGCAGTTGCAACTGACAACTTCTCTTCAAATTTAATAGGCGACTCACTTTCATTTACTACAATCGAAACATTAGCTGCAGGAGCAAACATTTCTGTCCAATCTACTCTTAACGAGATTACGATCCCTGCAACAGGAAACACTAACATTCGTCTAACTGTATTTAGAATCGCTTAAATTTCACTATTTATTGTTTATGGCAAATAAAAAAAGAGCGAGAATGGTATTATCCCCTTTAGGTAGACAGTAAAAAAAGAGTCCATCTGGTATGATGGACTCAATACTGTTTTATCTGGAG
>NZ_JAQFUY010000037.1:0-40034 GCF_027716745.1 Bacillus cereus group sp. Bc010 | reverse complement strand
CCCAAACAACGATTTAGCCGTTCATAATGGGGAATTTCATTTCGTTGAAATTGGGGAAATTTGAATCGTTGTTGACATCTGGCACATGAAGTTCTTTTTCTACGTATCCTCTCATATATAGTGCAGCCGTATAAGAAGTAAACTTATCATGACTAGTAAGCTCTAACTCTTTTATACTTTCATTTACTCTTTCTATTCCAAGCTTTTCTAACAAATATGTTGTATTTGCATTAGAACTATAATGAATCATACCTTTAGCGACTTCTTCTAAAGCGATTTGTCCATTTTTCACTAACTTTCTAGCTTCAGCGTCTTCTAACCAGTCAGGATGCGCTCCACCATCAGTGTTTTTAACGTAATATTTTTCTAGCTCCTGTAATGAAATTTGTTCATCTCGGCTTATCTTTCCTTCTGACACTTGCTTAGCAAATTCAACTGCTATTACGATTTTTGCCATACTCGCTAATGGTAATTTTACATTTTCATTTATAGATGTTACTACTTCTCCATTTCTTTTAATAAATAATGAACATGTTTCATCTTCTTTATGTTCTTTTATGTACTGTAATACATAATCAGGATCTTCTTTTGACAAATAGTAATTCATAATAACAAAGAAAGCTATAACAGCTACTATAATGACTCCTGCAACAATTCCTATAATTTTTAATATGTTCACAATATACCCCCTCTCATATATTCCCTTCTATATTATAATTATAACGAATCTAATTACAAAATTATACAAAATAGAATAACTCTTCCTAAAAAGAAAGAGTTATTCTATTTCACATGAAGTTATTTGCCCATTTAACGTAACGACTATATTTGAGTCGTCACTTTCTTTAACACCTTTTATTCGATTTAAGTTAGGGGGACCAATTACAACTGACTCCTTAATTGGCGAAAGGTCTTTCCCTAATTTTTCCGCACTTACACCGTATGCAGCTTGAAATACTTCTGGCGGTGTTAATCTAAATATGTCTGATCCTTCTGCTGTTTCAAACTGATCGTTATTGAAGAACAAATGTAATTGTACTTCTTCTGTTACCGCTGTGATCCAATGCCACCATCCCATTGGAATAAAGACAGTTTGCCCCGCTTTCATATGATAATTTTGCAATTGATTCGTTTCCGGATTTAAAATGGATGTAACTGCTTCTCCTGATACTACAACATCTAACTCCCACGCATTCGGATGCCAATGTGGTTCCCGCATATGCCCTTTCGTCATAAATAAATCAACAAACGCTCCTCCTATCATGGCTGGTAACTGCGTTGACGTAACTTCATATGCAACGTTTTTCTCATCCCTTTTAAAAAAGATATTTTTTCTCGAATCAAAGAAAAGGTTTGGAGTTCCTGAGCTCTTCTTTAAATTTTTATTATCTGGAACATAACCTGAACTACTCATTTTATCCCTCTTTTCCACTCCGAACATTTCCATCTTCACACTGTATCGTATGGAAAAAATGTATGAATGTGCCTAATCATTCACATAACAAAAAAACATGCCTTCATAAGGAGAGCATGTTTTGTGATATTTTTCACATTATTTAGCTAAAAATAAACTTTTTACTTACCATGATGTAACATTAAATCACTAAGTTCTTCTTCAATGTGATTTAATTTCGCAACGCCTTCTTTCCATTTGTGAATGTAACGTGAAACCCCAACGAAAAATAAAACGATAATTGTGGAAAGAATAATACCATACACGATTGTTACAGTACTCATAGTTACACTTCCTTATAATTAGTAATGTGGTTATTAGTTATATTTTTATTATAAACCTTTTTCTTTTAAAATACTTCAATTTCAACTTTTTGTAACAAAATTGATTTTTCTAATAATAATATTACATAACATGATAACGCTAGAAGAAATCTCTTTCAGATTTCTTCTAGCGTTATCATTCAAAGAACTAAAACTCTCATTCATAATCCTTTTACTTTACACCCACTGAAACCGTTTCTGGCAATGTACTACCACCATCAATGACAATGTGTGTACCTGTTATGTAGCTTGATTCATCGGATGCTAAAAAACCTGCTAACTGACCTACTTCTTCAATTTTCCCTAAACGTCCTAAAGGAACACCTGAAGCAATTCCATCGATTACATTACTCGGCTCATTTGGATCAGATTCATTTGCTATTTGCTCTGCCATTGGTGTCATAATGTAACCTGGACAAATTGCATTTACGGTAATATGATGTTTTGCAACTTCTCGTGCTAACGCTTTTGTAAATCCCCAAATTGCTGCTTTCGTCGTTGCATATGCAGTTTCACCTTCATCAGCAACCAATGTTCCTGTTACAGAAGACATATTCACAATCTTTCCGTAATTTTTCTCAACCATATATGGCAATACCGCTTTAGAAAAATTCCATACCCCATTAATATTTACTTGAAATTGAAAATCACGCATTTCATCTGACATATCTAAAAAATTTGCAAGTCGAATAACACCGGCGTTATTTACTAACACATCAATCTTTCCGTACTTCTCATATGCATCTTTCGCTACTTCTTTAACAGCATCCATATCAGCTACATCGACTACATAACTTGCAGCATCTAACCCTTTACTTACAATATTTTTGGCTGTCTCATGAACTGTCTCTGAAATATCAACAAGTAATACTTTCGCCCCTAGCTCTGCAAATACATGAGCAATTCCAGCTCCGTTCCCCATCGCAGCTCCTGTAACAAAAGCAACCTTACCATCTAATTTCCCCATTTCATAACCCCCTTATAATATATAGAAAGCTTCTACACTTTTATCATACCAAATATTCCCTCTCATTCTTTACAAAGCTCCATTTGTTAAAAAACGTTCAAAAACAGGAAAATTTTTCACAAATTATACAAAAGTTCACCATATGTACTATTACCATATGAGTTATATTATTTAATAGGAAAAAGGGGATGATATACTATGACGACTTGGTTTATTGTTATGTTAGTTGTATTTGGGGCATTTAAAATTATCGTTTCGAGCCTTCCTAACACTGTTATTGAATCCATTATTAGCAAGTACGAAACACATCCGCAACTGGAAGAAGAGAATGCGACTGTTACAATCAATGGAAATAACTTAGAAGGCGAACAAAAATCCAAAATTATTCATGATTTTAACGAAGGTTTATTTTTAGATCGCTATTATGCACCGCCACATAATGAGGGTACGCCTTTAATTATTCATGCAAAGCGCGGCAAAAAAAATTTTACATTTTATATTTATAGTCATGAAGAGCATGTTGATGTTGTCAAGCAACATAAAAAGAAAGTAGTTGCTTATAGTTTACGCTCTAAAAATCTTCAAAATAATGATATGTTCGTGTCAGCTGATTTAGCTTAATACTCATATAAAAAAATGAATCCATGGCATATGGATTCATTTTTACTATTTACTGAAAAATAAGCTCTGTCTTCAAACTATCTTTTGGTAACAACCAGCCTTTTTTCTCTAAATTCGCCATTAATAATTCCCTTTGCTTTGTCGCAATACTTTCTTCATTTGTTTTAAATGACATTTCTATTACGAAGTCATCTTCTAATTTTCCGGTATTACTTAATGGCCAAATTTCAATATTTGCTTTTATGTTTTCAAACTCTCCTGTATATCGTTTCATTAATACAGGACCGTAAATACGGGAATTCTTTAACATCTCTTCTCCCCAATTTGTATACAACCATTTGTTCATTTTCCCTGGTAATTTTTCTATTAACATGTTTTGAGCAGCTCGTTCGTTTGGTAAATCAAGTATTCCATATCCTTTAGCACTGTAACTTTTCTTATTTGAAATGCTTAATGTTTTCTTCTCAAATCCCCAATCTATTTCCGCCTCATAACTATCCGTATTACTATCGAATCCTTCTTTTTTAGCTACTTCTAATGCATCTTGAATTACACCATTTGGAATAGGATATCTTTTTTTATATGTTAGTTCAAAATCTTTACTAAATTCTTTCTTTCGAATTCTCGCAAACCAACCTTCACTACTTAAATTTTTATTCGCTGTATCTAAAAATTGCACTTGTATTCTTTCATAATTTGTACCAGCCTGGAAATATTCTAGTACCTCTTCGTTCATCTCTTTGCTATAACCTAATACTTGTTCTGGCTTTAATAATAATTTCACTTCAAAACTAGGTTTCATCGGACTGGCGGCAAAGCCTTCCTTAACGTTATAAAGGAAACAACAACAGAAAATGCTTGCGAATACAAATACCTTTTTCATATACCGATCCCCTTTACATTTTAAATAACTTCTATACATTCCATTGCAAGTGAATACACATTTTCATACCCTGCCGTGCTAAGCTTTTCCTGCAATCGATCCGTATCCTCTTTCAAAGCGTGTACTAACACCGTATGTTCTGGTAATAATGTATTTAACATCTCTTTCACATCTCTTATACTTTGGTGAACTTTATATGGAACTCGCTTCACCCTACATTCTTTACCTACACGTTCCTTCAAAACTTTTTCTGCAAAACTCCCTTTCGCAATATGTCCAGTAAAGATAATAGAATTTCGTTCGTCATGCCGAAGTTGTTCATAATATAACTGCGCTCGCTTCGTTTGCACATTCGCATCACTCATTACAACTATTCCATAACTATGTTGCGTACCGCTATCATCATCCATAACTATTATGTTTCTTTTTAAACTCTCCATTAGCTCTTCAAGTTCTTCATTATTTTTGATCCAATCTTTATATGCGAATATCTGTTGAAATCCATCCAAAATTTCTTGATCTACTATAATAGGGAGTTCTTTATATTTTTTATATAAATACAATACGAGATCTTGCGCCCTACCAAGGGGTGGCAATGGTAGTAATGTTATCCCTTTATTCCCGGCGGCGCGTTCAATTTCTGTACATAGTTCGTTTATTCGTTCATGTTGCGAAACATCATCAGTATGATAAGCGGCATCTACGATTGCGACTTTTATATCGCCGTGCAACTTCTCAGGTAAATTAGCTCGTAGTATGTTAGACTCTGCTGAGTAATCGCCAGAATAGAATACATATGTATGACTCATATCCAATAAAAACCAAACAGCTCCTAATACATGCCCACTATACCCCCATTGAAAACGCAATGTAGGGGTAATCTGTACCCATTCATTCGGATTGCTAATCTCATCAATATATACATAATTTAAATCTTTCACATGTTGATCGGTATAAGGTACATGCCATCCTTGCGCCAAATTGTAGTTTCTCCATTTTTCATAGTAAGCTGGGAGTTGCTCCTTCGTATAACGAGTTGTCCATATTTTTTTCTTATATCCATACTTCGCTAATAAAGGTAAGCCCATCGTATGATCTTCATGAATATGTGACAAAAATACTGCATCTAAAAACGGTACAACTTCCCGTTCTATTTTTGGATAACTATCCTCATATGATCGATTAATACCACAATCAAATAATATTTTCGTCTCTTTATTTTTTACAAAGTAGCAGGAGCGACCGTATTCTCCCGCTCCTCCCCATACTTCTATCCTCATCATACTACCCCTTTTCGTTTTTGCTCCATATGTTGCAGAAGTAATAAACATAGTGTTGTAAGTCCAACTGAAACGACAGCCATCGCCATTCCAATAGATACTTCTCCTTGTTCAAATTGAGCAAAAATAAATGTTGCTGACGTTTCTACCGATGGGGGTAGTACGAGAAGCGATGCTACTAGCTCCCTTATTGAGATTGTAAATGTCATCGCCCATCCAGCAAGAATGCCCGGGATAATAAGAGGTAATATTATTTTTCTGAAAATATACATATAATTCCCAGAAAAAATACTTCCTGCCTGCACAAGAGAATCATCAATTTGCCCGAGCGATGCTTTTACATACTGCACGGTATAAGGTAAAAAAGAACGACGTACGTTACGATTACCATGACTGGTGTATTGTAAATGGACAGAGGCATATAGGGTGAATTCCAAAATAAAATAAGCCCTACAACCATCACGATTCCTGGTACCATATTCGGTAACATACCGCACATATCAAGCCATTTTTCAGAGGGCTTTTTCCCCTTTCGAATCATAAGCGCCAAAAAGACGCCAATCATAACAGCAATAATCGCTGTTATAAGTGAAAAAAGAAAACTGTTCCATAAGGCCTCTAATCCCGGAGAGCCGATTGTAAATAATGCTTCATAATGGCTTGTTGTAAAGTTATTTATATGTAGGCCACCACCTCTTAGTTTTGATAATGAAGCAATCAGTATAGAAAAATACGGGATTCCAATTGACACGATTAATAAACCAATTACATAGAACCATGCTACAGCGCGCACAAATATAGACAAAGTGTACCTTTTAGATTTCACACCTTTTCCACTAACCATTGCATATGAATACTTTCGATTTAATACGTTTTGCATATACCAAATGAGCATACATGCACTAAGTAATAAAGAAGATAATGCTGTTGCACTACTAAAATCAATTGGCCAACTCGAAATGAATTTATGAATCTCTGATGTTAACACATGAAATCCGATTCTTCGTCCAAATGTAGCCGGTGTTCCAAATTCAGCAATCGTCTTTACGAAAATGAGTAAAGCACCCATTACATAACTTGATACTAATAACGGCAATATTATTTTTCTTAAACGATAGAAAAAGCTTCCACCATGAACTGCTGCCGCTTCTTCTTTACTACTCCCAATTTGAAGTAATGTATTCTTCAACATGAAGTAAAGAAATGGGAATAAATGCAGACTCATAATTAAAACCATACCTCCTAAGCTAAAGAACGAAGATGAAACCGTCTTTAGCATCGGAAAAAACTGTTCAAAATAGCCGTTCGGTTGCATGAACAAAATCCAGCCCATCGATCCAATATACGGCGGTGTCATAAATGGAATCATAAAAACAATATCTAATTTGCTATGCTTTCCAACATCTGTTTTGCTCATAATGAAAGCCAATGGAAATGCAAAGATGGTTGCCCCTATTACTACGAGTACACCTAGAAGCATCGAATTTAGAAAAATTCCAGCTAATCCACCACTCTGCATCACTTCAAACGGCTTTAAAAAATTCCAACTACTATTTTCATATACACTAGAAAGTAAAATGAGAAAAAGCGGGATGACGATTAACATCGCCACAAGTAACAACGCTACCGTCATCCCAACTTGCCTTACTGATCCAAATCGATTTACCATGTAATCACCATCTTATTGAAATACTTTCTTAAATTGTTTTCCTATTTCATCTTGTTCTTTCTCAACTGTTTTCCAATCAATATTTAATACTGGAATCTCTTCCACATTTGGTCTATTTTCAGCTTTTATATCTGTTCTACCAGGTAATAAATATGCTTTAGAAATTTGTTTTTGTACATCATCTGATAATAAATAATCAATAAACTCTTTTGCACCTTCTACATTTTTACTATCCTTCATAATACCTGCTGCACGTGGGCTAATAACTGTTCCGCTTTTTGGATAAACAATATCAACTGGTTCACCCTTTGCTTTTGCACTGTACGTCATATAGTCAACACCCGCAATGACCATATCTTTTGCTCCTGTTACAACTGGATCTAACGCTTCTTGATTTGCCCCTGCTACTGTAACTTCATTTTTCTTAAGCTGTTCAAATAAATTCCATCCATCTTTTCCATTCTTTTTCACATATCCTGTTACAAAGTCTAAAGCTGAACCTGAAAGTGCTGGATCTGGAAGATTCACTTTCCCTTTCCATTCTCCTTTTGTTATATCGTTCCAATCTTCAGGCGCTGTCTTCACATTTTTTGTGTTATACACAATTCCTAACGCTGAAGCACTATATCCAAAATAATGTCCTTTATCATCCGACCATTCAGAACGAAGCTTATCAGCTTGTTTCGCTTCTTTATAAGCTAACGTTTGTCCATCCTTTTTTAATCCTTCCATCGCTGGTAAAGATGCAAGTACGACTACGTCAACGACTGGATTTTTCTTTTCGGCTTCCATTCGCGCTAAAATCTTACCTGTTGTTCCTTGAAACATTTCCACTTTTATAC
The DNA here is from genome assembly GCF_027716745.1 of Bacillus cereus group sp. Bc010. Lineage (NCBI taxonomy): Bacteria > Bacillati > Bacillota > Bacilli > Caryophanales > Bacillaceae > Bacillus > Bacillus cereus group sp. Bc010. Next base: position 31,996 of record NZ_JAQFUY010000037.1, on the reverse strand, counting down.
CCGTTTTCTTTTCAAAGTCCTTTTGAATTTTTTCTGCTAATCCTTTTGGTCCTGCACTATATACAACAATCTTCTTTTCATTCGTAGTTTTACTTTTTGCATCTGCATTACCTGTCTTTGAACTACACCCTGTTACTACGGCAGAAAATAATAAAGTACATACAAATAAAGACTTAAGCGAACTGAATTTCTTCATGCGATTCTCCCCCTATATGATGAATACATTTTTTCGGTACATATAACGATACTGGCTTTCCGATGCTTAGCTTACTATTGTGATAAGCTGTCCATATTCCGATTGCTCCCATATTTACTTTCACTTCGTAACGTTCTCCTACATATGTAACGTGCTGAACTTCACCTGTATACATTTCACACACTTCATTTTTTGTCCAACTTATATGCTCTGGGCGAACCATTTTTTCCCCCTCTACAAACCAATTTGCCTTACCAACAAATTTTGCAACAAATTCATGAGATGGCTTCACATAAATATCTTCTGGTGTTCCTTTTTGTAATACTTCTCCTTGTTTCATGACAATAATTTGGTCTGACATTGACATCGCTTCTGTTTGATCGTGCGTGACATACAATGCCGTTAAACCAATAGAATGAACGATATCCATAAGCTCTAATCGCATTTCTTCTCGCAAAATTGCATCGAGTGCACTGAGCGGTTCATCAAACAAAATGAAATGTGGTTTCGTTACAATTGCTCTCGCAAATGCGACACGTTGCTGCTGTCCGCCAGAGAGTTCATGCGGATATCTTTTCTCCATTCCTTGCAAGCGAACTCGCTTTATTGCCTCTTCTACTTTTTCCCGTAATTGATTCGTTTGCTTTGTAGCTCTTAAACCAAATGCAACATTTTCAAATACAGTCATGTGTGGCCATAAAGCAAAATCTTGAAATACCATACCGATATTACGTTCATGAGGAGCTGTTTTTATTTTTTTAGAAGAAGAATACATGCACGTATCTCCAAAATATATTTCACCTTTATCTGGCTCTTCCAGTCCTGCAATCATTCTGAGTAATGTCGTTTTCCCGCATCCCGAAGGTCCTAAAAGTGTGGTGAATTCACCTTGTTTCATCACAATTTGTAACGGCTTTAACGCTTGTACTTTTCCAAATGATTTTTCTAATCCACTAATTTTAATATCCATCGTTTCACCTCTCTCCCCTCACTCTTAACCTGCTTTCATTCTATATGGAAGATTTATACTGAATGTTAATGTACTGTAAAGATTAAATTAAAAAACTTCTAATAAACTATTTATTTCTATAGATTTTTTCTATAGTTAGAAGAAAAAGGGGCAACTTGCCATGAATCTCTTAAAATTAGGAATTGTAGTGCTTATTAAGAAATACAAAAAGCTCACGATTGTTGCAGAACAGCTTGGTGTTAAACAACCTACTATTACATTCCATATAAAAAGCTTAGAAGAGGAACTCGGTGTACCTTTATTTGAATTACGTTCTGGAAGATATTTCTTAACAGAGGCTGGCGAGGCATTGCATCATTATGCTTGTAAAATAGATGCGCTTATGAAAGAAGCTAGGCGAGTCACGCAAGAGTTTAAAGATTTTCATAAAGGAGCTATAACAATTGGCGCTAGTTATGTACCAGCGACATATCTTTTACCAGAAATTGTTCATCAATTTCAATGTGAATTTCCAAATATAAAAATAACACTCATGGTAAAAACAGCTCCTGAAATTCGAACGATGCTACAAAATCATGAAATTGATCTCGGTGTAATTTCAGCAGCACCGTTTGATGAATCATCTTTAAAACAGACGAATGTAATGCCTGATACACTTGTTCTTGCTTTCTCCAAAGAACATCATTTTTCAAAAAAAGAAAATGTATCACTACAAGATATTGAAAAAGAACGTATAATATTGCATCGTAATCCATCTACAACGAGAGATTTACTTACAAAATGGATGTTAGCTCATAACATTACATTCCAATCCGAAATTGAATTAGATTCATTAGAAACGATGAAACAAATTTTAAAATACGGTAATGGAGTTGCCTTTATTTCTAAACTTGCTATTGAACAAGAAGTACAACGAAATGAACTATGCTATATACCCATCCCTGAATTTGAATTTCAACGTAATATTTATACGATTCATCATGAGGACAGATGGAATTCTAAAATTATTTCTTTTTTACTACATAACATCACTTCTTATGCAACAAAAAATTAAAAGACTGTCGTTTTACACGACAGCCTTTTACACTATAACTCTATTTATTTTTCTTCGCTTCAATTTTTGCTTGCGCCTCTTCAGCCTTATCTAATGCTTCTGAAACTTTTTTCTCTTTTTCTTTCACATCATCTATACTATCTACAGCTTTAATGAGTTTATCAATTCCTTCTTCTTCTACTTTTCTCCGTTTTGCTACTCTTTCATTTACTTTCTTTTCTACATCTTTTGCTTTTTGAAGCATATTCTCCGCATTTGATGTTACAGCTGTTTCAAGTGCATCGTCTTTTTTCATTTGTAACACTTCATTTGCAATGTCTTTCGCTTCTAAATACTTACCGTCTTTTAATGCTGTCGCTCCGTGATCCATTTTCTCGGCCATTTCTTTATATGATTTCGCTTCATTTCCCGATTTCTCTTTTTCTGCTTTTTCAAACCACATTGTTGCATCACTATATTTTTCATCTTTCAATGATTGCATACCTGTTTCAATATATGTGTCATAATTACTACATCCAGCCATTACGACTAACAGAAAAAGCATAACAAAACTTAATTTTTTCATGCTGTTGTCTCCTTTTCTTTGCCTGCTCACTTTACTTTAACATACATGAAAAAGAGTTTCAAAAACTAAAATACTGATTCGGTCATTTTTATAATAATAAGTCAAATTTTTATTATTTTATTATTTTTAAGCCGACACATCCACTTGCTTTTTCGCCATATGTTGCCTTACTCCAACTAATACAACTAACAATAAACCTCCGCCTATTGTCATCATAACAATGCTAGTTGGCAACATATCTAACAATAATCCATATACAATCATACCGAGCGGTGCAATTGCAGTCGCAATTGTTTCAAGTAAGCCAAATACACGCCCTAAGTAGCTCGGATCTGTCGTTTTTTGCATATGTACTTGCATCGGAATATTGACAATCATAATTGCTATACCAGTTAACATCATGAAAGCAATATAGTAAATAAAACTTGCTACTTTTGGAATGGTAACTAACAACGGGAATACTGTACATAAACTTAAACCTGCAAACAAAAACAGTCCAGTATAAATAGAACGAAACGGATTATTTACTTCTTTACGCACAGATAAAGCAATCGCACCCATTAGCATCCCGACTGCTAACATTCCCTCTACAGTACCGAGTTGCTTTGAAGATAAATGCAATGTATGGACGATAATGTATGGCAGTGCAACGGTTAGCCCACACGCAAAAAAATTTACCCACAATGCTATTTTCATTAAACCATATATTTCATGTTGTCGTTTTACATATGAAAAACCTTCTTTTATACTCGTCAAGAAATGCTCTTTACTCTCAGCCACTTCTTTTTTATATAAATCAAATACGATAAATAATTGCAAAATAACTGCTAAAAAGAACGTAATACTATTTAACAAAAAGAACGACTGAATTGAAAAGAAACCAAATACGACTCCGCCAATAATCGGCCCTAAAATATTTGATAAAGAAGCCGCCGTTTGATTTAAAGCACTCGCTTTTTGAATACGTCCTTCGTCTACTAAACTCGGAATAGATGAAGTTAATGCTACAGAATAAAAACTTGCACAAATTGATAATAATGCTGCTGAAACATAAATAAAAAGAAGTGATGGTCCAAATATAGTAGCAAGAATAAACATAATAAGCATCGTTAAGCTACTCAATAAATCAGTACCAATGACAAGCCATCTTCGATTGATGCGGTCTGCTACAGCACCTGCAATTGGGCCACAGATCATCCTTGGAAGTGATCCGCAAACGAGCGTAGTTGCAAATCCCATTCCTGAACCAGTTGTCTTTAATACGTATAATCCCATTGCAAACGTATAAATACCTGCTCCTAATAAAGACGTCATTTTTCCAATCATCATTAAAATAATATTTCTCGTTGCAATCTTCATTCTTGAATCATGTTGTCCTATACTTACATCTTCCATTATGACACTCTCCCTTTGAAAGTTAAATTGTGTTAAACTTATTATATAATCACCTTTCCCATTATTACAACAAAAAGTTTAATTGTATTTAACTTTTTAATTATAAAGGAGCTACACTATGGCAACTCTCGGCGAAAAAATTAAAGCATTACGTAAAGAAAAAAAACTTACACAAACTGAACTAGCAGGTTCAGAACTGACAAAAAGTATGCTTAGTCAAATTGAAAATGGAAAAGCTACACCTTCTATGAAAACATTACAATATATTGCAGAAAAACTTGAATGTGAACCGAGCTTTTTATTAGAAGAAGATGAAGGAGAAGTTGTAGAACTTATTCAAAAAATGGAGCAACTAATAAAGGCAAATGGCGATGAAGTATACAAAACTTTACTACCTATCGTTCAAACAGATTTACCTCCAACTTTAAATACAGCACGTTTATATAAACAGTTCATAACTGGAGCGGCTATTATGAACGATTATAATATTGAACATTACGTTGAAACAGCTGTTTCTATATTTGAAAAATATACTTTGTATCGCGAAAGTACTGAAACGAAACTACTGTTTTACTATATGCTCTTCAAACGTAAAAAATATAAAGAATGTTTACAATTGATCGCCAGAATTCGCGATGAATATAAAACGAAGAATTTAGAAATGGATCTTATTACACATATACAATTATATTTAAAAGAAGCAATTATTTTACTCGCATATGGCAATTATGAAAAATGTGAAAAAGTCATTTTAGATGCACTTGCATTTTCAAAAAAACATCAAGTGTATTATAAAACAGATGAATTTTACCGTATTTTATCTTATCAAAAAATCATTGTAGCTGATAAAGAACGATATTTATATTACATAAAAAAATCTGAGCAATTTGCCATTTTTACAGAAGATACTTTATCCGCTGCAAATATAGATATATTAAAAGCTTATTACTACAATACAATTACTAATGAATATACAATCGCATTAGAACATCTAGAACAATTTCGAGAAAAACTAAAAAATGATCCAATTTTCCAAGACGATGGACTGTATTATCTTGAAAAAGGAAAATCTTTGTATGGTTTAAAACGTTATAAGGAAGCTTTGGAAACATTAAAACACGCTACCATACCAGATTATATGACTCATCCACTTGATCAATCGTGGTTATTAACAGCTGGATCTTATCGTGCCCTTTGCTATATAGAACTTCAAGATAAAAAATCTGCCTTAAAAGAGGCAAAAGAAGCCGTTCAAACAATAGATAGCTATCCTGATTCGATCTTCTCTTCATTTATTAAAGAAACATTACAAATAATACAAAAACTTTAAGAATGTCTCGAAATGGTATATTATTCCTCTTTTTTAGCAAAGATAATAATGATGGGAGGAATATAAATGAATATTCAACGTGCAAAAGAGCTTTCTGTGTCAGCAGAGCAAGCGAATGTTAGTTTTCAAGGCATGCCTGTTATGATTCAACACGTCGACGAGAGCAATGAAACCGCCCGCATATATGAAGTAAAAAACCCAGGACGCGAATTAACAGTTCCAGTTAATAGCTTAGAGGAAATATAAGAAATGCCACTTCATTTTTTGAAGTGGCATTTTTCTTTGTTCTATTTAAGTATCATCATTCTTATTTTCTCCTTAGTAATCCATACAAACCAATACAAATTACAATGAAACCTACTATTCCACAAGCTAGTTTTATAATTATGTCTCTTGTTTCATAACTTTTAACTTCGACTACACTCTTTTTCAGACGTTCCATTTCCTTTTGCTCACTTTCTACTCGCTCCCCATATACTAACAAACGATATTTACTTGATGTATATGGTTCACATGTAAGCAGTGTAACTTTGTCTTTTCCTTTTACTACATTTAATTTATCCACTTGATTTGGATTAATGATTTCACGTCCAATTATTTTATACACGTGCTGCTTTCCAAATACCTTTACATAGAATACAGCTCCATCACTTAACTGATCAAGATGACGAAACATCGTTGCCCCGTGATATCCACGATGTCCTGCCAATACAGCATGTGTATCTTTCCCACCAATAGGTAAAGAAGTCCCTTCAATTTGCCCTACTCCTTTACTTAAGTTTTCTTGACTTGCTCCTAAGTAAATTGGCAACTCCTCATTTATTTTCGGAATAGAAATTGTGCCAAATATTTCATCTTTGTTTATAAAATGTAACAGGTCCGTACTTATTTCATCATCCTGTACAAATGGGTCACTCATTTTGAAAGTAGTTTTCCCTAACGATTTATTATATGTTTCCATCTTTCGAAACTTCTCATTTACATCTTCTATTTTTAAATCATCAACCATTTTTTCATAACGTATCACTTCTGTCTTATACACATAATTGTTTATATAATTAGCGATCATTGGATATATAAATAGTGATAATCCTGTAAGAAACAATGATACGCTTATAAATCCCCTTCTCACACACTCACCACACAATACAATACATACTATTTTCGTTTTTTTAAATAGATTATTAGAAGGACGATGCAAATAATACCAATAGGAAAAACGATCATCCAATCTTCTAAAATGAAAGACTTTGTAATCTTTTCTTTTTCACCAGCATCATATGGAACACGGTGTCCTCTCACTAGTAACCTGTGCGTGTTCACTCCATACGGGGTACACGTAATTAATGTTGCGTAATCTTGTCCTTGTACAACTAATAAGTCTTCCGTTTCATTTGGTAATACAACTTTTATTTGATCTACCTTATAAGCAAGTATTTTATCTAATGAATGTATATAAAATATATCATTCTGTTCGACTTTATCTAAATGAGTAAACATTAGTGCTGAAGGCAAACCGCGATGCCCAGTTAAAACTGTATGCGTATTTTCTCCCCCTACTGGTAGTGAAGATTCATTCAGTTGTCCAACTCCACGACTTAGCACTTCTTCCGTCGTCCCTTGATAAATTGGAAGATTCACATTAATTTTAGGGATTTCTACATACCCCATAACATCCCCTATATTTAACATATCTACATATGAACTTTTTTCCTCATCACTCTTTTCATGAAACGGGTCCGAAAATGTTTGCGTCGTATTTTGGACCTTCTTATTATACTCTCGTGCTTCCGTTTCTTTACGATCAATCTCTTCTTTCTCCAACTTCTTTACTGCTTCGTCATAGGTACTTACTTCTGAATAATGTGTTCTTGTTGCAAACCAATTGCTCACAGTTGGATAGAGAAATATACTTAATCCTAGTAAAAAAATACTTCCAAAGATAATATTTCGTTTCATAACATCCTCTTTCACTTCGGATAAAATACGGAAAAGAGGAAAGCATTTTACCTTTCCTCTTTTCCAAACTCAATTATTATAAAATATGAATTAAGAATTCTTTACCGGTTTCTTTCTAAAGAAAATAAACGCTGCTGTCACCATTAATAACAGACCAACTACCGTAAAGAGAATTGTTCCCATACCACCTGTTGCTGGAATAATCCATCCACTCTTATTATTCTCAACTTGCAAATCAATTACATTTTTATCTTTATCTATTTTAATATCAATCGGATCTCTTAATTTTTGATATTGTTCTACTGCACCATCTTCATCTTTATACTTTGGTGCTACCGTTTCGACAATTTGATATTCACCGTACGGGATTTCATTCCATGTAATAATACCATTCGCATCGGTGATATCATCCATTTTCTTTTTGTTTACTGTTACAACATTTCCCTTTTTATCTCGTAATTCGAATCTTGCACCTTCTAATTTCAAATTCTTATTCTTGCCATCTACTTTTTCAATTTTAATATTTCCCATAGTTGGTGTAACCACTACTTCATTAGATGGCTTTCCATCTTTTTCTGATGAAACATCATCTTTATTTACAAAATCAAGTACTGCTTTGTTCGGAATTTTCACTCCAGATTCAACATTACTTCTAATTTTTGCAGTAATCTGTAAGTGTAATTCTTTACCTGTTACTTTCGAAAAATCTTCTATCGAAGCAATAACCTTTTGTCCAGCTACAATCACATTTACAGTACTATCAACAACCTTTTTACCATCAATCGTTACTACTGGAGTCCCAACGATTTCTAGACGATCATCTAAAACATCTGTTACGACGTAATTTTTATACGTTTGAATATCCTCAGGAAGCAATATTTTAATATCATACGTATACTCTGTTTCACGATTTATTCCCGCATTTTTAGAATCATCATTAATCGTTTTTTCAATTGTAGGTTCTTTAAAGTTTACTACATCTTTTTCTAATTTAACTGGTATATCTTTCTCTCTAATAGAAAAAGGATACTCTTGTTTACTTGTTATATAACCTTTTGGAGCCTTCTCCTCAATAAAATAATAGTCTCCATACTCTAATGACTCCACATGAATCTTACCATCTGTTCCTGATACTAATGGATGAGGTGTTTTTACTTGTGTGTGTGTTCCATCTTCATTTTTCTTAAATAAATGGAATTCCGCACCTTCTAATACACGGCCTCCCTCACCTTTTTTTATTAACTCTACTGAACCACGTTTCGTTTCATTCTTTGGGTAAATGTGAACATCGTAATTTAAATCTTTACCATCTGCGCTCGTCATTGGAATATCAACTATAAACTTAGTCTTATCCAACTCAATACGATCTGGAGCTTTAATCGCTTTTACTTCATAACGTCCTAAAGGAAGATTTGAAAAAAACGCTTCTCCTTTATCATCTGTTACTTTTGTAATCGGACTATCTGTAAGTTCTTTCATAATTTCTTTCCCATCAGAACTTTTTTCAAATGAGGCAATACGTTTAATTTCAAATGTTACATCCTTTAAAGGTTTTGCTCCATCTGGAACACTTTGTCCTTCTTTCCCATTGCCCTCTACACCAGGCTTTGCATCTTTATCCTTCTCATACTTATGAATCGTTAAAGTACCTGTACTTCTTGATTCAGCACTAACCGTCATATTCATTAATGTTGAAAAAGCTAATACACATATTAATAATAAGCTAAAAATCCTTTTCATTATTCGTCACTCCCCTATTGTATCTATCTTTGTTGCAAACTACTAATCTATTTCATAATCTTTCTTTTTCTAAAGAAGAAAGATGTAATGAACATCAATGTTCCACCAATTACATAAAAGACAATTGTTCCTATGCCACCTGTTTCAGGGATAATCCACTCATTTTTATGATTTACTATTTTTATTTTTGGGGCGGATACATCGCTAGTCACATGAATTTCAATTGGCTCTTTCAAAAGCATATATCCTACTGGTGCTTGTACTTCTTTTAACGTATATTTTCCAACTAACAATGGATTTGAAATAGCTACACCATTTTTATCCGTTTTTAATTCAGATACTATTTTTCCATCTTTATCAATTACTTGAAATACTGCGCCTTCTAATTTGAGATTTTCATTGTTCGCATCTACTTTTTCAATCTCAATCTTCCCGAAAGACGGTGGTAGAATAAAGGCTTCATTTGACACAGTTTGCTTTTGATCAAATAGTAACTCCGCAGTATTTCGTATACCACCTTTTGCAGTATATGATTCTAATACTTCCACACCTTTATCTACATTCAACTTTGATTTAATGTGCATCGTATACGCTTGATCAACTAGATACTCATAACTTCCATCTTGCTTTGGTAATTCAATTTTCACCTTTTTCGACTGCTCATCGATTTCAGGTATAACTTGTATCTCTTCACCATTTGCATTTACAAGTCTTACTTGTTCAACTTGTAAAATATCTTCTAAATCATCTTGTAATATGATTTTCTCCAAGTATGCTACATCATTTCCAAAATTATAGTTTACATGCCATGTAAACTCTTCATTCTCACTTTGTAACGTTGCCTTTTCTACTTCTTTTTCATCTGCATCAGAAACTGTTTTTATAACCTTTGGTTCCTTCGCTTCCACTTTCGTTTTTACGTTTGGTTTTTCTGGTGGCAGGTCTTTGCCATCAGGTGTTTTTCCTTCCACAATCGCTATATTTTCTATTTCTTTCGTTTTCAGCGATTCCTTTGTAACTTTCACCTTGAAAGTTACAATTCGTTCTTCTGTATCAAATACATCACCGACATTAAATTTAACTGTATGATCCTCATACGATCCCGCATCTTCATCTATCGCATCAGTTAACGAATTCCCATTCATTTTCATACTACCTGCTATATACTCCACTCCGTTAGGAAGCTTATCGACAATGCGAACATCTTTTATAAGTCCATTTTCAACTTTATTCCGAAGTTTAATTTTATACTCAAGCTCATCGCCTACATGTACTTTTCCGTCTACTCCCCCCGTTACTTCTTTCTTCGCATCTAGTTGTCCGTACAACGGGTTGACTGACGTTTCGACTTCTGGTTTCTCTTGTTCTGGTACACTAATAGATTCTACTACTGCACTATTTTTAATTTTCTTATTTGCCATTTCAGGTTTCACAACGACTTCAAATGAAATTGCTCGTTCTTCATCCCCATTAAGGTCACCAATATTTGCATATATAATTCCATCTTTTATATGTGCACGATCATCATCTTCCGCGTCTGTTTGTTTCTTTCCATCTATCTTCAATGTATCCGGGACATACTCTACCCCTTCAGGTAGTGGATCCGTTACAGTGACAGCTTTTAATATAGAATCGGTTACACTATTTTTAGCTTTTATCGTGTACTCAAGTTTATCTCCTACATTAAGAGTTTCACCATTTACATTTTTAGCTAGTTTTTCAGCCTCAAGTTTACCTTGTTTCACATCAAGATTAGGCTTTACTTTTACTACTACTTTATTAGAAGCATTATCTTCAACTTTACTTCCTGTCAGCTCATCTAACCCTCGAACAATAGCAGTATTCGGAATTTCACTTTCTATTTTTCTCCCTCTTAATTTCGCCTTAAATTCAACGATTGTTTCAGGGGTTTTATCTGTATAAACTCCGCCTTTCGAAGCATTTGCTCCTTCACCAATTCTAATCGTTAACTTTCTCGTCTTCTCATCATAATCAACTTGATCATCTAGCACCTGATCAGTTTGATCACCCGCATTCGGACCAGAAATGATTTTCACCGATCCAGGTATAAACTTTAAACGACGATCTAGAACATCTTCAATCTTTGTATCAACTGCACTTGAATTCGGCTCAATATTTTTGACTTTTAATCGATATGTAACTTCTTCACCTGATTCGTATTTTTCTTTCACATTAACGACTGATTTCTCAATATCAAGTTCTGGCGCTGTTGCATTCACCGCAAAGGCTAAAGTGTTTAATACGTAGTCATCACCAGATGTGTATGCTCTCAACTTAATTTCTTTTTGTCCTGGCTGAATATAACCTTCTGGTAGTTTAATTAAATCCGCATCAATGCCTAAGTTATTTCGATAATCTGGCGCAAAGGTCCCTGGATACTTATCACGCATATGTTGTCCATATTCAGAAATAGTTGAGTTGAATATATTATTAAGAGGATTTAATTCATCAGTGATTTCTTTAAATTTATTTTTACCGTCAATATCAATTTCAAGTTTATCATATAACCAGTACCGATCCCCCTGCACAGCAAATACAGATACTTTCGGATCTAATTGGCCACTTTTAGCTGCAATAAAATCTTTTAAGGTAAACACTTTAAATCCTGAACTACCTGCTCTCTTTAACCCGCCATCATAGACAGTGAATGCTTTACGTGTTTGTGACTTATCCTTCGTGATAACTAGCATATACCACCCTGCAAAAGAGTAGTATCCATAACTATAGGCAGTATTCGAATTAGGATAAGGAATATTCGCTACAGTATAGCTTCCGCCTTTTGAATTAGACATTTGCAAAAGTTGTGTCACATCTGCATAATTTGAATAATACGTACCATTTATTCCGAAGCCACTTCCTAATTTACTTCCGGAATATGTATGGTTTGGCACAACATTAAAATGCTCCCCAGTTGGAGTTGAAAACTTTATAGGTGCAGTATATTGCTGTGGTGTTAACTCATAACGTGTTGAACTCCAATATAACCCTGCCCATTCAATCTCAGCTTCACTTGGAATCGGAATATATGCCTTTGAAGAATTGGATGTTTCTGGATCATCATCAACATCGATTAATTCACGGTAATATTTTGCTGGTGCCGTGTTCCATGTCACATCATTAATATCAGAATATAAAGCTTTTTCTCTTTGTTTACCTTCAACTTTTATTCCTAAATTCACATTCCCAGTAGAATACATGTCACCTTTATGAATAGATTGATAAGTCGATTCGTTAAAACCTTCGTCCTCAGTAATTTCTGCTTTTACATTCTCTGGTGGACTAAAAAAATGTAACTGAGATAGTATTAAAAATATACTCATCCATACTACAATGACTTTTATTATTTTTCTATTCTTTACCCTATTGTTACTCAACGCCTCCACCTCCTGACATTTAATTAGAAATATATTTGTTTTATAGTACTATTTTAGCATAACAGTTAGATTTTCATAGCCGTTTTACTATTTTTATTTTTCAGTTAATTTTACCATTTTTTTATTTTTACATTTTACTAGCATGTTTTTTCGAATGTATCCTCCTTGCATCTATGTACTCTTTATAATCTATCGTTTTTAGCATCATTTCATGGAAGCCGGATAAAGTGAAACTTTAATCAGCCCTCACCAATCGGACTTTAATGGGCAGCCCGCCCCCCACCTAACTTCTTTAATCTCGCTGAATTTTGAGGTGGGGGTCTTACTGCCGATTAAAGTCGGATAAACGGAAAAAAGCCCCATGCTTCTTTTCTTTTTATTTCGTGCTAAAATTCAAACTATGAAATAATTTTTAAGGGGGAATGGGAATGGAGAACACATCACAAAAAACAAGTCATTATTATGCAGTTATATTCACTTCTAATTTATCAAATGATACAACAGACTATAATGCCGCCTCTGACAAAATGGAGGAACTTGCAAAGCAGCAACCTGGATTTCTAGGTGTAGAAAGTGCACGAGATCATTCAGGGCTCGGAATCACAATTTCTTATTGGGAATCACTTGAGGCGATTGAAAATTGGAAACAGAACGCCTTACATAGAGAAGCGAAAAAAAGAGGTCGTGAGCAATGGTATGAAAACTTCCACCTTCGTATCTGCCTTGTTGAGAAAGAATTTAAATTTCATAGAGGTACTTTATAACGATGAAGAAAAAATTAGCTCTCGTTGTTGTTCATGAGATATATGGTGTGAACGACCATATGCATCACGTTACCGACCACTTCACTTCATCTCATATAGATGTATTCTGTCCTAATCTGCTACAATCGCAACCTGCATTTCATTATAGTGATGAAGAAAAAGCATATCATTTTTTTATGAATCATATTGGATTTGAAGATGGAAAAAAGCAAATTGAAACATTCATTACTCATCTTTCTAGTCGTTACACACATATTGGACTTATCGGCTTTAGTGTTGGTGCTACCATCTCATGGCTATGTAGTGACAATCCGAAAATAGATTTTATTATTGGATGTTACGGTTCCCGTATACGCGACTATGTTCACATAAAGCCTACATGCGCTACATTACTTATATTCCCTGAAAAAGAAGCTAGTTTTTCAGTATCCTCTTTCATTCAATCGTTGCAGCAACAAAAAAATCCTTTATTAGAAATCAAACAACTACATGGTAAACATGGGTTTCTAAATCCGTACACTAAAAAATATAACGAGCACTCTACAAAGCAAGCATACAATGTAATAGATGCATTTCTTGTAAAAAACACTTTTATAAAGGAGAGCTAAATGACGCTTACATTATTCTTACTTATTTTCATATTCATTGCCTTTTTCTCAGCACTAACTATCATTATTGTAACCGTAAGAAAGGGGAAATTTTCCAAGCGTCCCTACTTACAATCTATTATCGTTTACATTTTATTTTTCACAAATTGGATTTTATATTTAACATCTTTTTATGCGTTACTCCCTGAGAAAATTAGCGAGTTACTATTCCTGCCCATTTGGTTTTTCCTTTGCATATTAGGTTTTATCGCTTTCTGGCGCGAATGGAGAAACAACCGTGTATTCTCCATATGTATCGGTTTTCTTTCCTTTATTAGTTTTTTATTTGGGCTGTTTTTTTTACTTCTTTCAGGGATGTGACTGTTATAAGGAGGATAAAAATCCCCTTTATAACAGTCTTTTTCGTTCCATAACGAAAGGAATTATTAAATAAAGAGCGTAAGCAATCGCCATCCAAATGGTAAATGACATAATTTGCTGTGAGGAGAATTGTGAGAATAGATTAGAAGAATTATATAAAATGTAAGTATCTAAAATTAAACCGATTGCTGTACCGCATATACCTAACTTAATAACTGCATATTTCGTAGTATCTAGTTTTTTGTATAGCCACATTACAAAGTATAAAGCTATAGCCGTTCCTAATTCAAGAAACGTTAATTGTAGAAAAAATCTACTTGAAGTGTATTCCAATAAAACAGAAGAACCGAAAATAACGAAGAACGCTGAGGCAAAAAACCAAACGCCGATAGAAAATAAAATAGTGAGCCAAAGTTTATTATTCACTACCATTACCTCCCTTTTGTAGCTCTATGAACTTTTCCAATAACAGGTGCAAATCACCATATACTTTGTCGCTAGAAAAAGATGGATTGAATAAGGCTTGCAATGCCAATCCATCAATTAATGCATTACATAAAATGCTCCACGTTTCAGTTGAAATTTGAGATGTCATTGTACCTCCTATATTTTTATTTAACACTCTTGTTAATTCTTGGTTTTCATAATGTAACAATCCACCAATTTTATTTTTCATCGCATCATTTTGTAATCCACTAGCTACTAATTGAAAAAACAAATGATGATACATTGAATCTTTCACACATCTACTTTCGGCAGACTGCAAAGCCTTTTCTAACTGTACATCCTTTCCTAGTTGTTCCCACGACGCTTTACAAAACGATTCAGTTACTTCCAGTAATAATTGATCTTTCGTTTTAAAATGATAATATACGGTACCTTGTGTAACTTGAGCACTCTCTGCAACTGCTTTTAATGTCAACTTTTCCATCCCATGCTCTGCAATAATTTCTTTTGCTGCTTGTAGTAAATTCTCTTTATTAACAACATTTGGTTTTGCCACTTCTATGACCACCTTTTAAGTTAGTTGGATAACTAACTTAAATTATACAGAAAAATCAGATAAAACAAAAGAAAGAAAAGTCAACTTTCAACTTTTCTTCCTTCTATTTTTACCTTTAGCTTTCACTGTCACTGATTCACAAGGTGTGTAATAAATTTGAGGTGTCGCCTTATCAACAAACATCATAAACGTAATGAAGCCGATAATAAAGAAAATAAACAACGTTAACAAAATTGCTCCTATCGTTAAAAGTATCATAACACCACCCCTATATTTTTCATGTTATTACACCTTTCGCTATTATATGAGCGTAATCCTTTTTAGAAAAAGAAACGTAACAAAATAATCACAATCACACCCGTTAATACTGTACCTAATAAACTACGAGTATATATCGCTACAAGAAATGTTGGAATTGCTGCGATCAGGTAATCCCACTGCATCGTCTCATGCATAAATAAAACTTGCGCTAAAAGTGCTGCTAATATCGCGATTGGTATGTAATTTAACCATTTTAAACCCCAGTCTGGAATTTGTAGTTTACTAAATACGAGTAGAGGTAAAATACGTGGCACGAGTGTGACAGCTCCTGCTGCTAATAAAAGTAATATTATATCTAATCTCATTTCCATTTTTCAATCACCACTCCAATCGTCGCAGCTAGTAGTGTTGCGATAATAACCGCTATACTATCTGGCATAAATAAGTGTGAAACATATGCGATGATAATTGCTACAATTGCAACAGTAAGATGAATTGCTAACTTCGGTTTACTACTTATGAGCTGAAGTACAAATAACCCGATAAACATTGCTGGTAATGCATAATCCATACCGTACGTATGCGGATCTGGTATCCATTCACCAAATAGCCCGCCGATAATAGTAGCAAGGATCCAATTTAAATAAGCCGTTACATTTAGCCCAATCATCCATCTTTCGCCTAAATATCCTTTTTGCGCAGCATGCTGTACTGCAACGCCGAACGTTTCATCTGTAATTTGAGAACCAATTAGTAAGTTTTTAAATAGAGGCAGTTTCGTAAAGTACGGTGCAAGCGCAGCACTCATTAGAAGGTGGCGTAAATTAACAAAAAAGACGGTGAAAATGATTGCTGAAGCAGGTGCACCAGCTGCATACATACCAGCTAATATAAATTGGGCAGAACCTGCATAAATTAAAGTGGACATAAACGCAATTTCAATAATGGAGAAACCTGCTGTTTTTGCAATTACACCAGCTGCTATACCGATGCTTAAATAACCAAATACAGTTGGTAAACAATCTTTTACTCCTTGCTGAAATGTATCATCGCTTTGCAAAGCTACATGTGCCTGAGCTTTACTCATCCGTATCATCCTCCATTCCTTCTAAAGTTCGTTTTCCTGTTACGACATGAACTAAATCTATATTTTCACGCCATAACGTATCTAACTTATCAGCTCCAAATTCCTGCGTGATTTCTTCAACCATAATATCGTGCCGCACATACTCTGTAGCAACGAGAACTAGAGCTGGGTCATACGTTGTAACAGCCCATGAAGTGCTATCATTTGAGAAGTTCGCAATTAATACTTCTTCCCCGTCACGTGCGATTACAGTTAAATGACCACCCATTCTCTTTTCAACAACGTGGGGCATCATATAATTATGGTGAAACGTCGCTCCTATTTTTGTTTCTGGAGCGCCAAATAAGATTGAAAATATATGTACTCCTTCCTCTTCCTTTTGATGAATGTATGGCTCAATTTCATGCACTTGATCTTCCCATACAGAAATCCATAACTCTTCCTTCGCTCTATTAATTATATTGCATATTTCCTTCAAAACACGATCATTTGAGCGAATATGCGAAATTACATCTATTTGTCGCTCTTGTTCTAAACCATTTAATTTCTCATCTAAAAATTCAAAGGACTTTTCAAAGTCTTTTCGCATTCGATTCATTAATTCGGTAGCTGATACTGGTACATATTTCACTGGTTCAGAAGGTACAATATGTACCGCTCCTTTATCCATTAACTTACCGAGTACCTCGTAAATCATAGAACGAGGTACTCCTGTTTGTTTACTCACTTCATACCCAGTTACTGGGGAATGTTTTAGTAATCCAATATACGCTTTACATTCGTACTGGGAAAAACCTAGCTTTTGTAATTCCTTTATAATTTCATCCATTAGTACTCCTCACAATCTAAATCGCTCTAACTTCAAAGCGACGATTTTGCTTACCTTTACTTTTTACTTTATCAATAACAAGTGTTCCTATTTCATTCGTATTTTTCACATGTGTGCCTCCACAAGCTTGTTCGTCTAAATTTTCAATTGTAACAATGCGGATTTCTTGTATAGTAGTTGGCAGGAGGTTTATGGCTGTTTTAATCATTCCTACAGCATTTTCTGCTTCTTCGCGGCTCATATAACGAGTGGAAATTTCTTTATTTTGTTTAATAAGTTTATTCACTTCCTTAACAATTTCTTCTACTTCCACGCTCGATAACTCTTGTAACTCATTAAAATCGATACGTGCTTTGTCAGGATAGATTTGATTTCCAGTGCATAGAGCTCCATACTTTTCATAAACGACAGCTCCGATAAGATGCAGTAAAGAATGATGACGCATTAAGTTATGACGTCTTTCCCAATTAATCTCTAATTTAACTGGACCTAAATTTACTTGAGCTCCATCTTTTATATAGTGAACTATTTCTCCCTGCTCCTTCTTTACTTTTTCAACTTCAAATACAGACCTATCTTGTACAATGACACCCGTATCACATTCCTGCCCTCCACCAGTTGGATAAAAAACTGTTTCTTTTACAAATACTTTATTTCCTTCTACTTTTATCACTTCTGTTTCGCAACTCGTTTTGTATGCATCTTCTAAATATAATGCCGTTGTCATACTCTCACCTCTTTAGTAGTTATAGTTATACCTACTAATATAAAAAAGAAGCTCCACAAAGTCAATTGATAATTCTGAAATTTAAAACAGAAATAAAAAAGACTTCCGCTAACGGAAGTCCCCTATCTCAATATTTCATTTGCTTCTTTTTCATAAATTTTATCAAATGAAGTCATAACGCGTTGTGATGCTGAAATCATTCTTTGATCTGTCATTAGATCTGCCATCTCTTTCGTCATATCTACATTTGAATTTTCTAGCATATGGTTTTTTACTAAGCCTGTTCCGTTCGGTAAATCAGCAATATTTCCTTCTGCTAGTGTAAAGCTTTTGTTCTCTCGTTGCACAAGACGATTATTCGCTTCTGCATCTACTGTTTTTGTTTGCAGGCGAGCAATATTATTTTGTGTTACTTTATCATATAATGTACCATCTGCTTGTACAGCTACCTTTGCTCCCTCAGGAATACGAATACGTTCATTATTTTCTCCCATAACAAAAGCACCAGATGATGTTTGCAAGTAACGATCACTATTTATTGTAAAACTACCATCTCTCGTTAAAAACGTTTCATCGTTTTTAGATGTAACGAAAAATGATGTTGTACCGTTTGCACCGTCATCTAAAAAGAAATCTGTAGCACTATTTGTCATTTGTATATTTCCTTGTACTAAGTTCACATGCGTTGCGGCTGGTACTACAGCGTAATCGACTGAGCCAATATTTGTTACAGATCCGTCACCGCGGCGATATGTGTCTTGTACATCAAATACTTTAGAAGTCATATTTTCTGCTTTAAATCCTGTCGTTTGGGCATTTGCAACGTTATTCGAATGAACATTAATGCGCTGCATGTAATTCATCATACCCATTGAACCTATATAAAGACCGTTCATACTCGATTGAATAAGGCAATTGCCTTATTCTTCACCTCTTTTCTATGATGTTTGCAACATTTGTTTCGCTAAATGTTCCGCTGTAGCGATATGTATGTTTTTCTTTACGTCTTGTCCGTCTGTCATTAATACAATGGGGGCTGATGATACTGCTGGAATTTTCAACAATTCCCCACTACTTGCCGTTTCATCAAATTTCGTAAAGACGATACCATCAATATGAATATCTTTAAAGTTCGTAATGATTTCAATCATATCTTTACTTTTCATCGAAGCTGATAACGTTAAACAAATATAATCTGGCTCTACTTGTCCCATCGTTTCAATCATTTCTTCTACAGTTTCTGACGCACGATAATTTTTCCCAGCTGTATCAATTAAAATATAATCGACGCGCGCTTCTTCTTTAAAATACGTAAGTGCTCTTGTCATTGCAGCTTCATCACGCACAGCGATTACTTCAAATCCAATTGTCTTTACGTAATCTTGCAGTTGCTGAACTGTCCCAATGCGAGAATGGTCGGTCGTAATAAAACCAACCGTTTTTTTCTTACCGTGAAACTGCCACGCCATTTTCGCAAGTGTCGTCGTTTTTCCAACACCAGTTGGACCGATTAATGCAATTGTTTGTACTTCTTTTTCAAATACATTTTCCGTATTGAAATGAGAGCTCATATCTTCCAATATATATTCGATTACTTCTTCTTCTGTAATCATCGTTGCATTCTCAAACTTCACTTTTAACTTTTCAGCATATGCATGAATGAAGTATTGTTCTACATCGTTTTGTTCTAGCATGCGAATTACTTTTTGAATAATAAATGGTACAGATTCTTGCTTTTCTTTTTTTACAACCACTTCTTCTTTTTTGACGGGAACGACTTTTTTCACAGCTTTTTGCTTTTTCGTTACTTTCGTTTCTTCCGTCTGTTTCACAACGACGATACCTTTTTCAAACAGCTTTAATAGTTTCTCTTTCTTTCTTGCCCATTCTTCACTATTTCCTGTTTGCATCGCCGCGTACGACATAGGAGTCGTCACGTTTTCTAAATTGTGCAGTACCGATTGAATTCCGTTCGCCTTCACAATTTGTTCTGAAGGATCATTTACAACATCCATTAATTGTTCATGAAATTGAGCTGTGCCTTCGTTTACTTCTTCCTGTTTATCCTCTGGAAAAGCAACTAACATTTCATAATTCTTTTTCCAAAAAAACGGGATATTGCGTTTTACACTTTCATCGACAACGTAATAATAATCTGTACCATATTGGTCAAATAACTTTCGATACAATTCATTTTTCGAAGCTGCTTTTATTCGCATTAACGCTTCTTTCTTTTCTGTACTTTCCATTACTTCACCCCCTACTATTCAATATAGGCAATTTGATCTACAACAATTTCTGGTGCTAATTCGCTAATACAAAGTACTTGCGCTTCTACTTGATAACGCTCAAGAAGTCTTACAATCGCAAACCTGAAATCTTTTCTACGCGTTAATAATACTGGTTCCCTTCCCATTAACCTCGCTTGTTTCAATACGCGTTGTACTTGTTCAACGACTCGCGTTTCTAAATCTAAATCCCAGTTTAATAAATAACCTTGATAAGAATTGTTCACAACGTCTGCATCTAACTCGATTGAATCTGAGAAGAGCGCCGCATATATTTTCCCGTCAGGATTTTTGGCATTTTCACAAATCACTTTTGAAATACATTCACGGACGAATGACGTTACGCCATCAACATGGTTTTGATAAATTTCTTTTCCGTCAATAATACCTTCAATAATGGTTGGTAAATCACGAATAGAAATACCTTCTTTTAGCAATTGCTTAATAACATTTTGAACAAGTGATAAGTCGATTTCTTTCTTCTTAATCTCTTCTAATAAAACGCCGTTATCATTTTCAAGGGAGTTAATTAAATCTTTTACATGTTGACGCTGAATTAACTCATGCAGGTTACGTCTAACGACAACATCTAAATGTGTAATTAATATGCTAAGTGGCTCTAATACTTGATAGCCTTTCATTTGTGCATCTTGTACCATATGTTCTAAAATCCAATATCCATCCTCGCCAAAAATCGGATCTTTCGCTGGTTCTGCATCTAAATCGGCCATTACATTTGGTGTTTTCAGCGCTAATAAGTAACCTGATTTCAAAACACCTTCAGCTGCCTTCGCACCTTTAATGCGAATAATGTAACGTCCGCGCGGTCTAAAACTCGTATTATCTTTAAAGTTAATTCCAGGAACGTTAATACCAAGGTCGGTAATAATCGATTTCCTCATAAGAACAACTTTATCACGAGCTGTTTCCCCGTTAATTTTCTGCTTTACAAGTGCCGCTAAATCTAAACCTAGTTCTACAATAATTGGATATTTATCTGTAAATACGCCAAATGAATCTTCCACTTGTTGCAATTGCTCATCTTCGCCTTGAATCATTTCTAATTCTTTTTGAAGCTCATCTTCTTTTTCTTTCTTCATTCGGTTTTTATTTCGAATTCCTAAGAAGATAATCGTTCCACCAACGAGTGCAAACGGTAGAAATGGTAGCGGAGTAAAAATACCCATTGCGATAAATAAACCGCCAAGCGCATATACAACGACTTCATGCGCTAATAACTCTTTAAAGATACCTTCCGTTACTGTATCTGGTGAACCGTCAAATACACGCGTTACGATAATACCTGTTGAAATCGCAAGCATTAACGAACCGATTTGGTTTACAATTCCGTCACCGACAGTTAACTGCGTGTAATGAAGAGCCGCTTCACCAAAGCTCATACCCTGCTGCATCATTCCGACAATTAAACCGAAAATGATGTTTACGAATAAAATAACAATCCCGAAAATAACGTCCCCTTTAATGAACTTCCCGGCACCATCCATCGCCCCGTAAAACTCTGTTTCCATATTTAATTTTTTTCGTTTTGCTTGTGCATCTTTTTCTGAAATAATACGCTGGTTTAAATCCGCATCGATCGACATTTGTTTCCCTGGTAAAGAATCAAGTGTAAAACGAGCTGCAACTTCAGCTGTACGAGATGCACCGTTTGCAACGATAAACTGGAATATGATTAATACTGTAAAAATAACGATACCAATTAATAAGTTCCCGCCAATTACGAACTGGCCGAACTCTTCAATAACATGACCGGCATTTCCGTTTGTCAAAATCGCTCGCGTCGTCGATACGTTAATCGATACGCGGAAAATCCCGATTAATAACAACATCGTCGGAAATGACTTTAATTCATCCCACTCGTTAATACTTGTCGCTCGCATATAAATAAGCACTGACATACTTAGTAGAAAAACGATAATGATATCAAGTATAAATGGTGGAAGTGGAATTAAGAGCGCCACTACGAATGACGCTGCTAAAAAGATAGAAAAATAGGTTCTTGCAGAATCTATCTTAAACAAAGAGATCTCCTCCAAACGCGCTATTATACTTCAAGTTCATTCGTTTGAATTAAATAGCGCATAACTTCAATTACAGCTACGTATAAATCTTCTGGAATCGCCATATCTTCCTCGACTTGATAATATAAAGAACGAGCAAGCTGACGGTTTTCCACCATTGGTATTTCTTGTTCACGGGCAAGCGTTCGTATATATAAAGCGAGCTCATCTTCCCCTTTTGCAACGACAATTGGTGCTGCATCAACGTGTTTATTGTATCTGAGTACGACTGAAATATGAGTCGGGTTGTTTACAATAAACGTTGCGCCATCCATCTTCTTCGCAATTGTCCCTTGCAATATAGCGTGCATAAAGTTTTTTCGTTTCCCCTTTACTTGCGGGTCCCCTTCATTATCTTTATGCTCTTGTTTTACTTCTTCTTTTTTCATCTTAATATCTTGTTCGTACTCCCATTTTTGATAAATAAAATCAATGATAGAAAGAACGATTAATATAATTAAAATAGCTAAGAAGATAAATTTAATTTGCCTAATAATTTCAGTAAGTGACGCAGTCCAGTTAAATCCAATCATACTCACAATTGTCTCTAAATTCTTTTTAAAGAGCACGTAAGCGACGTAACCGATTAATCCCATATAAAACAGTGATTTCAAAATATCTACTAAACTTTTACGACTAAACAATCTCGTAAAATAGTTTTTTGGGTTAATACGCGACGCTTTCGGCTTAATCACTTTAGAAGAAAATAAGAAACCGACTTGAATCATATAATTGAATAAATGAAAAGCATATACGAGTATTAATATAGGTGCTGATACTTTTAGTAGTAACATCCCCATCATATAAAAATACTCGGTTGAATCTGTATTTTTTCCAATTTGATCAAACAGCACCGATACAGAATTGGCAATCTCAAACCCGAGCCAATCTCCGAAAAAGTAAACGACAACTGCTAATACAAGAATGGAAAATAAATTATTTAAATCTTTACTCCGGGCAATATTCCCTTCTTCACGCGATTTCTTACGCTTCTGCGGGGTGGCCTTTTCTGTTTTATTATCCTTTGCCATGTGCGTCCCCCTACTTCGTTAAGAAAAAGTTAAATAGTTTCGTATATTCCTCAAGCAATACATCCGTCATATTTTTAAACACATAACCGAGCATCGGTACACTCATCGCAATAAACAAAATACCACACGTAATTTTAATCACATATGCATTCATAAAAACGTTTAATTGCGGAGCGTTTTTTGCGATTAAAATTAAAACAAAGTTAATGATGAATAAACTTCCCATAAGCGGAAGTGCAATTTCAACCGCTGATGTGATCGCAAATAATAACGTTGCGAGTAGACTATCTAAAAAACTAGTCGTCAACAATTTTGAAATCGCCTCTGTATATTGAAACGACTTTAAAATCGTGGCAACGAAATAATTAATGCCGCCAAGTGAAATAAAAATAATGAGAAAAAATATATCAAAAATGGTTGATAGTAAAGTAGACTGTGAGCCTGCATTTACATCAAACAAACTTGCTTGTGATAAACCGATATCAAAGTCTAAAATATGCCCGGCCATTTTCGGAATGTTCCACAGCATTTCTACAATTTTTGAAAGTGATAATCCAATTACAATTTGCGTACCTGCATAAGCTGCTACGTCCCAAGTTGTTTTTATGTGAGAGACATCAACTTGATCGGCAACTGTTATGGAAAGGGCAAGTCCAACTGTAACCTTCGCCATAGCTGGAATAGATCGACCAGAGAAAAACGGTAAAAAATATAAAAATGAAGTAATGCGGCAAAACGCAAAAAACGTCGCCGCCCATAATTCCATATTCATTTCAGTTCACCTATCTTAGTACGAACGCAATAGCGATGGAATTTTATCAAATAAATCTAAAATAAGCGTCGTTAACTCTTGAAACATCCAAGGACCTAAAATGATAATAACGAGTACAATACTCGCCATTTTCGGTAAAAACGTCAGCGTTTGCTCTTGAATTTGCATCATCGCCATAATAACAGCGATGATAATAACGACAATCATACTTACACCGGCAACCGGCATTAAAATCATAACCCCTTTATAAAAAAAGGTTTGAAAAATATCTATAATTGGTGACGTATTCATTTATATGACTCCTATCACATAGCATCAAACGCTTCAGGCGACCGTTTTAAACATAATGTCGACGATTTTTGTATATCCACCTAAATATACGAAAACGAGTATTTTAAACGGTAAACTTAAAATCATCGGCGGTACCATCATCATCCCGAGGTACATTAAAAGTGTACTAATAATCAAATCTATAAATACAAACGCTAAATAAATGAACATCCCTGTTAATAATCCCTTTTGGATTTGCGTTAACGTAAAGGATGGTACGAGCGTAAATAAGGAAAGATCTTTCAAATCTTTCGGTAATTCTTCTCCGCGCACTTTCAGCATCATTTTTAAATCATGCTTATACGTATGCTTTGACATATACTCTTTCATAATCGGCGCTGTCGTTTCCGCAGCTTGGCTTACCGTTATTTTCTCTTTCGTCATCGGATCCCACACATCGCTCTTTAGCTGCCCAAGAACAGGCTGCATCGTAAAGAGTGATAAAAATAAGGCAAGTCCAACGAGCACTTGGTTCGGTGGCAAATTCATTACCCCAAGTCCTTGACGTGTAATCCCAAGAACAATCATAAAATAAGTAAAATGTGTAAATAATAGAACGATAGATGAAGATAATGATAAAAGGGTCACGAGCGCAAATAACTGCACACTTGAATTACTCGTAAACTCTTTCCCATTTTCGAAATTAATAAAACCGTTTTGGGCTGCATACGCTGGATTTACAAAAATAATTGAAAAAACGATAGAAAATACGAAAATAACGGCTAATAATGATAACTGTTTCTTTATTCTCATGATGGATCCTCTACTTTTTTCGTTTCACTCTTCACCGCGTCTTCTAGCGCTTGTTGAAACTGATTTCCTGTTCCTGTTAATTGCACAGATTGTACACCGTTATTACTAATAACAGTGAACACTTGCTTGCCGTCTACTTCAAATAAAAAGGCGCTCGTTTGATGATTTAAATACACGCCGTCCTTCACTTGAATATGGCCATTTTCACCTTGTTTAAAAAACTGCTGTTTGCGCGTCTTTTTCGTCATAAAATATGCACCGTAGCCGAGCGCACCAAACAGTAAAACGACTTGAAATAAGGTCGTCATATACGACATATGACTCCTCCTCTACTCTTTATCTTGCATTTGACTTTGCGCTTTCATAAGCGCAGCTTGCTTCTTGTCAGCTTCAATTTCAGAAATGATAATACCGAACTTCTCGTCCATTACGATCGCTTCTCCAATGCCAACTTTCATATTACTTAAATACACATCTACTTTATGTCCTAAGTTTTTCTCTACTTCCAGAACATCGCCCACTTTTAACTGTTTCACATCACCGAGCGTAATAGATGTTTTCCCAAGCTTTACACCAAGTTCAATCGAAATATCTGAAACAGTATCAATATGTGCTTTACTAGTTTCATTTCGCTTTCCTGCAAATTCTTCTAACCCCATTAATGACACAGGAGATACTTCATGCTTCATATGGATCCTCCTACTCTACAAAACTTTTAAATAAGAGCGCCTTACGCGTTCCATCTTTTCCAATAAAACAATTAAATTTATGCTTTCCATCTACAAAACCAAGCAATTCATCCGAAACTTTCGTATGAAGCGGAATAATATCGCCTTCTTCAATTTGTTCAATCTCGCCCATCGTCATCTTCTGCTCACCAATGGCAACGTGAACTGGTTTATACACTTGATTTACTTTCACTTCCACTTCAGACGTATACTTTTTACGCTTATCTGAAGAATGTTCGACAATATTTTCAGACGTTAACTTATCCATAATTTCTTCAACAGATAAGAACGGAATCCCAATACGAACTGTCGTATTCCAAAAATCCGTTTTCATATTTACGTTCAGTAATGAAATAATATCACTTGCTGTCGTAATCTTAAGTGCATTCGGATCTGTCTCTGTCGTTACAAATGTCGGTTTAATTGCCACAACACTTTCAAACGATTGCTCTAAATTTTTGCATAGAAGCGTAAATATATTATCAAGCGTTAAAAACTCGAATGCAGTTAACGGTCTACGCATCGTAAAGTTACGCTTACTATCCCCGCCAAGCCAGCACTCATGAATGTAAATAACAAATGCTAAATCAATCTCAATAACAATTTCTCCAAGCTCTGGAAGTCCGAGATCAATAACGCAATATAAATAATAATCTTTCGGCATTTTCTCCACATACTCACTCGTAAATGGAACTTGCTCAACTGTCGAAGGCTCTAGTTCAATTGGAATGCGCATACGCGCAGATAACGACTGTGACGTCTGTTTACCAAACGTAGAAGCAATCGCTTGCAAACTACGTAAATGTTCAACACCGAACTTCTCCGGTCTATTAAAATCATACTCTTGAAATTTATCTTGCTTCCCTGCTTCTTGTGCGAAAGCTGGCATTTCCTCGCCTTCATTTACCGCCTTCAGCAGGGCATCAATTTGCTCTTGGCTTAATTTATCGCCGCTCATGAAAATCCCCTTCCCTACCTTTTCAATTCAACGATTTCAACGTACATTTTTCCATTCTTCGTCAAAATCTTTCCGGTTCCAATCTCTTCATTCTCAAGCATAAGACGCACCGTATTTTTCGTTGAATTTTCAAGACGATACAATGTACCTTTCGTAATATGAAGCAGATCTTCAATTTTCTTTTTCGTATTTCCGATTTCAAAATAAATTGTTAACGGAATATCATCTTGTAATTTCAAATCTAGCCAACTCCCATATCATGTTCACGAAAATTTCATATTCTCTCTATATAATGAAATCTCTTATTTTGAAACGTCGATATTTAATATTTTTTTAATATATCCTTGCGTTTCTTTAAATGGAGGTACCCCTCCGTACTTTCTCACATTACCAGGACCAGCATTATAAGAAGCAAGCGCTAAAACTAAGTCACCGTTATTTTTCTTTAAATAACCGCTTAACTCTTTCACGCCGCCTTCAATACTTTCAGCTGGTGAAAATGGATTTTTTATACCCATCTCTTTCACATTCGCTGGCATAAGCTGCATAAGTCCCATCGCACCTGCATGTGACACCGTTTTCGGATTAAAATTAGACTCTACTTCAATCATTTTTTGAATTAACGTTTTCGGAATTCCGTATGTACGACTTACTCTATCTATAATATCCTCATACTTCCCTTCATTTGAAGAACGTATTTTTTGAATATTATACTTCTTCGTTAATCCCCACGTATCAACAGCCTCATTTTTCGTTTCCGGGAAACGTCGTTCAAACTCTTTTTGCGCAACTTGCACTTCATCAACTTTCTTCGTTTCAGGCTTTTCTTCTGGCTTACTTACTTCCTCTACTTTATGAATAGATGCTTCCGGTTTATTCACAACCCCTTCTATTTTCGTAGATTGTACCGGCTGACTCATATCCTCTACTTTAGCCGGCTGCGTAGTAGCCTTCGTCTCCTTCATAGGTTCGCTTTGCAACTTCTCTTGAAACCTACTACTCACGAACGCCTGCGGACTACTTAACTTTTGCTGAAACTGTCCTTTTTTATATGCAAGTACTTCTTTTACTATATTTCCAACTACCATAATATCACCTTTTCGGTAAACAAAGATAATCTAATATTAGAGTTTTTTCGTAAAGTTTGCAATAATCCTTTGCAATTATATTGTAATAAAAAAACGACTAAATTGTTAAACTGTTATTTTTTTATATTTATTAATTCAAATTTTCAGTTGACACCCATTATAGCAGGGCTTACAATAAATTCGAAATTGTTTTTTTTGCATATTACCGTTTTTCAATTTGCAGAAAACTCAATATAAAAAAATGGGGGTTCTTAACATGAGAATTAATACAAACATTAATAGCATGCGTACTCAAGAGTACATGCGCCAAAACCAAGACAAAATGAACACTTCTATGAATCGTTTATCTAGTGGTAAACGTATTAACAGTGCAGCTGATGACGCTGCTGGACTTGCAATCGCAACTCGCATGCGTGCAAAAGAAAGTGGATTAGGAGTAGCTGCTCGAAATACACAAGATGGTATCTCTTTAATTCAAACTGCTGATTCTGCTTTAAACACCGTTTCAAACGTTTTACTACGTATGCGTGACCTAGCTGTCCAATCAGCTAATGGAACAAATTCTGATAATGATAAAGCTGCACTACAAAAAGAATTTAATCAATTAACTGAACAAATTGACTACATCGCAAATAACACAAAATTTAACGGTAAAGATTTATTAAACAGTACTGGTAAAGTTTCTATTAAAACATTTGACGATGGTGGAGCTAAAGATATCGACATCCAATTAACAGACGTTAGAAAAGGTACCCTTTCTGGTAAAAATGGTGATGATGACGTAAAACTGGAAAATCTTAAAATTGGTAAAAATGATGTTACTGCTGAAGATGAAGAGTTCAACGTTGCCGACGCTAAAGATGCTATTAAAGTTATCGACAGTATCGTAACAAACATTGCATCTAGCCGTGCGGATTTAGGTGCTACATTAAATCGTTTGCAATACAACGTCGAAAATTTAAATAGTCAATCTACAAGCATGGCATCTTCAGCTTCTCAAATTGAGGACGCTGATATGGCTAAAGAAATGTCAGAGATGACTAAATTCAAAATCTTAAACGAAGCTGGTATTAGTATGCTTTCTCAAGCAAACCAAACACCACAAATGGTAAGTAAATTATTACAATAATTTACTTACTAAATACACCTCTCCGCTTTGGAAGAGGTGTATTTTTTATAGGTTGCTATTTACACTATACATCCTTTAACAGGAAAGATTATAATTTTCCAGATATAATTTAGATAGTTTTTTCACTACCCTAATCATTATCATATTCTAATTTAATCTTCATGGTTCACTTTGAATATTTCTCTATTTATCTCTTCAATTTTATATGAAACTCCTTATTTCTTCGGTTATTTAGTTCTTATTTTCCCATAAAAAAATCCAACACGGTATAAACAATATATATTCTTACCTTATTCGATTGAACACTTTCATCAGAATAAAAGAGAGTAATATTATTGATTTTCCAATTAAACATCACATGACTATATAACAATAAATAACGTGTTTCCTGAACTCACTCATAAATTCCTACAGGTCCTTTTATTAGGGGGCCCCGGGCATGATTTCAGTATTCTTTCGAACTCACGTCCTTTAATTTCCACTTAATTTTATAATAATAAAGACATCATTTGAAATTCAATTTAGAATAATCTGTATACTAAATTTATTAAATGAAGAAGTTTCCAATCAACTCATTATTTTAAATGTTCCCTTTTCAAGAAATATTCCGTGTAATTCGATGCCCTTTTTGATATCAACTAAGTTTTTTATAATTAAAACTTTCGTATTTCGTTAATTTTTTTATGGTTAATTTTGTATCCTTAGTTCATTAATTCATTAGCTCTTCACGAATAAAGTAATATTCATTACGAACTTTTTGTTCAGATTTAGTGTTTGGAATTAAGATTTAAACTCTTTATGCTTATCTATACGATTAAAATTCTGAATCCAGCAATAATACGTACTTTGTGTGAATTCTGCTAATTTTAAAAGTATCTTCACCTTAAATTCTTTCCTTATTAGTAAACTAAGTCACTCTACTCTTTTAGATAGCCATTCTCTATACACAAACGCTCCAATTCAGTGTTTAACTCTTCCATTTATAATGTGTTTGTTGATTGTCCTTAGTCATAAATTGACATCCTATTTTGATCATATAATTTAGTACATCTTTTTTATACTACAAACAATACATTAATTCTTTTCAAATGCCTAGATGGGCTTTATATTCATTTTCCATCCATATTATTATCATTTCTTAATTTACTCCCAATGATTTCGCAATATCTTTTATACTCTCACTTCCATCTTATTAATGTATTACTGCTCTCATTGTTGCTTCTGAAGTAAATTTAGTCATAAAAAAACTGCAACTCCAATTGTTAGACTTTGCCTAATAATTGAAGTGCAGTTCAACTGAGTTTATGCTGTTTTTATTTTGACCGCATTCGTACTTAACAGAAAAAATTAAAATTATTCTGCGATGTAGTCTTTAACCACCATTTCACTTTCTAACTTGTTTATTGCTGTAATAGTAATATAAACTTTTCCAGCTGCTGTTCCCAACTGATCAATTTTAACATTTACAGCAGTCTTATTGTCACCAACTGTTGCTGTACCTATTTGTTTTCCTTCTTTCGCAGCATCATATACTTTTACTACGTCCCCTACTTTCAATCCTGTTACTCTTACAACATCAGCCTCGCCATCATTATTTAATACCACAATATTATCTGTTTTAGGTGCTATTGTTGTTTCCGCGTCGTATACTTTCTCTGTTCGTTCACTTTCTAACTCATCTTTTCCCTGTACACTTACATATACGTTTCCTGTTGCTTTCGCACTTTTTGCGATTTGATCAATTTCCACAATCGCTTCTAACGTAGTAACTGGTGTTTCTTCTGCACCTTCAGCTGCCGCTACTTTTTCTACACCTTTTGCTGACGTTTCTTCTGTGCCTTCAACTGCAGTTTCTTCTACACCTTCTGCTGGTGTTTCTTTTTCCGGTGCTTTCACTGTTACTTCACCTAATACGTCTCCTTTTGTTGCCACACCATATACACGTACTTTGTCCCCTACTTTTAATCCTGTTACTTTTACTGTATCTTTGATGCCCTCTTTATTATTTATTACTGTAATATTTTTTGCTGCTGGCGCTTTTGTTGTTGGTTCTGCTCCGTAACTTACTTCTGTTCTTGCACTTTCTTCTTTGTTCGCTTTTGTTACTGTTACGTATGCTTTTCCGCCTGTTGACGTTAATAAATCTTCTTTAGAAATGACTACTTCTGTTGTTTCAGCCGCCACAGTCGCTGTTGCTGCTACTTCTGTTGTTTTTCCATCTTTATACACATTCACTACATCTCCAGCTTCTACTTTCTTCACTGTGATTGTGTCTTCAGCACCTGTTTTATTATTTACTACCTTAATATTTGACGCCTCCGGCGCTACTGTTGTTTCTGCATCGTATGCTTTTTCTGTTCGTTCACTTTCTAACTCATCTTTTCCTTGTACACTTACATATACGTTTCCTGTTGCTTTCGCACTTTTTGCGATTTGTTTAATTGTTACTACCGCTTCTTCTTTTCCTTCTCCTACTTCGACATCTTCACCTAATTGATTTCCCTTTGTAGCTGCATCATACACACGTACTGTGTCTCCTGCCTTTACTCCTGTTACTTTTACTGTATCTGCTACATCTGCTTTATTATTTGTCAC
>NZ_JAQFUY010000036.1:0-40096 GCF_027716745.1 Bacillus cereus group sp. Bc010 | reverse complement strand
CAGATAAAACAGTATTGAGTCCATCATACCAGATGGACTCTTTTTTTACTGTCTACCTAAAGGGGATAATACCAAAAGTGCATCTTTTTTTAATGACACGGCATATACTGTCGCAGGAGGTGACAGAATGAAGAAAAAATCTTCTAAACAAAAAAGAAAATGCCCGCCTTTTTATCTGCCCATGTACGGAATTAACAACTGGTGCAGCATTCGAGCTGCAGCTGTAGAAGAACTGGAAGAACAAGAGGCTTCCACAAAAAACAAAGATAGACCAAAATATGTCTCATTACAGAATGCTGTAATGAGCCGCATAATTGATAATAGAAAAGCAAAGATGCAGCAAAAAAATAAACCTCTCTCTACTCATATTGAACAGATTGTGCCTTCTGAGCAAGTAGAGAAGAATACAGAAGAAAACAGCCCTGTAGCAATAAATAAAAAAGCGGAAGCAGAAATTCCAGCTGCTATTATAAATCAAGTGAAAAAAATTAAAGAAGCATTAGTACCATCAAGTGATATACAAACAGAAAAAACGATTATCATTCAGACCCCTACATCTGAAAATACAAAAGTAAAAAAAGATGGGCGGTATGCATATGCAGAGGGTCTTCACTCTCATGCAGAGGGTACAGCTTCACATGCAGAAGGACTTCTGACACATGCAAAAGGTTCTTTCTCACATGCAGAAGGATCAAAAACGAAAGCAACTGGACATAGTTCCCATAGTGAAGGAAGTGAAACGACAGCATGTGGCTCCTATTCTCATGCAGAAGGTAAACATACAATCGCTTTAGGCGAAGCAGCTCATGCAGAAGGAACCGCGACTATCGCTAACGGATTTTCTTCTCATGCGGAAGGTAATCATACATCAACAGCTCATTTTGCAGGTAGCCATATTATGGGACGATTCGGTACAGCAGATGAATCCTATTCTTGGTTTATTGCAAACGGCACAAATGAAACCGATCATAATATCGGTGCAAAGTGGCTTGCTCATAATGGAGAAATGTACATTGATGGCGCTTCTTACAATGCAAGCGGAACAGATTTTGCACAAATGTTTGAAACAGTAGACAATACTTTTATTGATGTAGGTTATTTCGTTACATTTAGTAGCGAAGAAAAAATTCGAATCGCTACTTCAAACGATTCATTCATCTTAGGAATATCTAGCGCCACCCCCGCTCTTATAGGAAATAGCGGTGCTTTAAGTTGGCAAAAACGCTATAAAACAGATAGCTTCGGAAAACGTCAATATGTACGTACGGAATCGCAAGACATACAACCTCTTTTAAATACAGAATGGGATCCAGCTTGCAAATATATAGCAAGAAAAGACCGTAACGAGTGGCTTCCTGTTGGATTAATTGGACAAATGTTAGTACGTGATGACGGCACTTGCGAAACGCATGGATATTGTCGTCCAAATAATGATGGCATTGCTACAAAATCTGAAAGTGGCTTTTTCGTTATAAAGCGCACGGGTGAAAACCAAATTTTAATATTATTCCGCTAAGAAAAAAGGGAACAAAATTCTTCGTGACATAAGAATTTTGTTCCCTTTTTAAGTATGTCTTAATACCGCTTGCATATCGCTTGGAATCGGTGTAGTGAAAGACATTTCTTTCTCTAAAATAGGATGATAAAACGTCAAGGATATACTGTGAAGCGCTTGTCGCTTCATTTCATCTCTTTTTCCACCATATAAATTATCGCCAAGTAGCGGATGTCCTATGTGCGCCATATGTACACGAATTTGATGCGTTCTCCCTGTATCGAGCTCAAGCGATACGTGCGTCTTATGATTGACGCTATCGATCACTCTAAAATGAGTAACGGCTCTTTGCCCATCCTCACAAACGGTTCGCTCAATAATGCTATCCGATTTTCGTCCAATCGGTGCGTCAATCGTTCCTTCTCTTTCTACCATCTCACCGTGAACGATCGCTTCATACGTTCTTTTCACAGCTTTTTGTTGATGCTGTTTCGATAAAAGATGATGTACGAAACGATTTTTTGCAATAAGCATAAGCCCTGAAGTATCACGATCTAACCTCGTTACGATGTGCACCGTACTTGCAAGATATTGCTTATCATAATGAGATAAAAGTGCATTTGCAACACTTCCAGCCGGATGTTCTCTAGACGGAATCGTTGACATGTTCGCCTCTTTGTTTATGACAAGAACTGCATCATCTTCGTATACAATACATAAAGGGATATCTTCTGCAATCATCCCTTCACTTCTTTCCTCCACTGGAAAAAAGACACGTAATTCTTCACCAGCTTGCAACTGATGGCGAACGCTCGCATGTTGACCATTTACTTCAATAGCTCCGCCGTGAAACTTTATATCCGTTAATGCGGCTTTGGAGATCCCTTTTGTTTTTAAAAATTCTCTAACCAAAGTTCCTTCCTCAGCCGAGTCTATATCCCATTTCAATGTAAATCTGTTCAAATATATAAACCCTTTCTATTTATCTGCAACAAACGAGTCACGAACTCGTTTCCAGAACGGAAATGGTCGGAAACGAACAAATCGTACTTTCTCGTTTGCCACGCGATACTGAATTGATTTCACATCTTGATGAACCATCGTTAAATGGTCCACCGTAATTTGTAAGTTCATTCCTGCAGTCGGCTTCAGCACGCATGTATGATGTTTCGGCAATACGAGCGGCGAACCTACCGTACGAAACACACGGTTATTAATAGATGCCATTTCCGCAATTTGAATCGCTTCAATAGAAGGGTGAATAATTGCTCCGCCAAGCGCCTTATTATACGCAGTACTTCCCGAAGGAGTAGAAATACAAAGGCCATCCCCGCGGAACGTTTCAAAGTACTCTCCGCGTATTTCCACTTCTGTTACTAATGTACCTTCTGCACTTTTCACAGTCGCTTCATTCATCGCTAAATACTGTGACTCTTTACTCCCATTCACATAGCGAATAATCACTTCTAAAAGCGGATATTCCACCACTTGGAATGGTGTTTTAGCAATTGCAATTACTAATTTCTCTACTTCTGTCGGTAACCAATCTGCATAGAAACCTAAATGCCCTGTATGTACACCAACAAATGCTGTTTCATCCAATCGATTATAATAACGATGAAACGCATATAAAAGCGTTCCATCTCCCCCAACAGAAATTACAATATCGGGTTCCTGTTCATCCATTATAAATCCAAAATCTAGCAAGTATTCTTTCATCGTGCTTGCCAGTGCATCTGATGATTGATCTCCCTTTGACATAATTGTAAATTTCATCGCCCAACACCCTTTAGTTTATGATTCGGAATCTTTCGTTTCTTGCTTTCTTGAAAAAGCTTTCTGCGCTTCTTGAATTTCAAGACGGATAGAAGACATTTCTTCATCTAATAAAAATGCTGCTTCCGCTGCACGTTGCAAGCGTATTTTAATATCTTCAGGAAAACGCCCACTATATTTATAATTTAAAGAATGCTCAATTGTTGCCCAAAAGTTCATTGCTAGCGTACGTATTTGGATTTCTACCAATACTTTTTGTTCACCTTGAATCGTTTGAACGGGGTAACTAATGACAACATGATAAGAACGATAACCGCTATCTTTCTTCTGCGTGACGTAATCACGTTCTTCCACGATTTCAAAGTCATTTCGTTTTCTAAGATATTCTACAACAGGCTTAATCTCATCAACAAATTGACACATCATTCGAAGGCCCGCGATGTCTTGCATATCTTCTCTTAGCCTGTCTAACGGTACATTTCTCTTCTCCGCTTTATCAATAATACTTGCAACCGACTTTACCCTTCCTGTTACAAACTCAATTGGAGAATGCTCTGTTAACATTGCAAATTGAGTACGCATTCCTTTTAGTTTCACTTTCAGCTCTGCCACCGCTTGGTGGTAAGGTGCTAAAAACTCTTCCCAATTTCGATTCATTTCAACCACCACCAAAATCAATCCATTTGCTTATAGAAATACTTTTTCTACAGCAGTTACTAGTTCTTCTCCGTAATTTGCATTACCTTCAATATTTTCAACTAAATATTCTACTTCTTCTTTTAAACCTTCTAATTCCATTTCAATGTCATTCACGCGAACAAACATAACCACGTCGTTATTCATCGCTTCATGCATTGCTTCCCAGCATGTATGCGGAATGCTTACATAAATGAAAGATGATTCGTTTTCTAAGATATATAAAAATGATAAATTATCTGAGTCTACAAGTACGTGATTACGCGCACTTAACTCCTTTACCTCTATTTCACTATTTTCCGCACAAAAAATAAGAGCATTCTCTCTCTTTTCTACGCTCTTAACTTGGATTTTATTTTGCATGCTCTAACTCCTCCATCTCAACTTCCTGTCTTACTTAACAGTATTATTGTATCATAACATGGACGCAAACAAATAAAACATTGAACCAAATTTGTGAAAAAGCGATAATGTGTAAAGAATTATTTTTCAAAAGGAGCGCGCATACAATGACACAAGAAATTGAAATTGAATTTAAAAATATTGTTACAGAAGAAGAATTCAATACATTATGTAAATCATTCTCTATTGAAGGATTTACGAAACAGGTGAATCACTACTTTGAAACACCGAGCTTCTCATTAAAAGAAGCTGGCTCTGCACTTCGTATTCGTCATAAAGGAGCAACTTATACATTAACATTGAAACAACCTGCAGAGGTTGGTTTATTAGAAACACATCAAGTCGTAACAGAAGAAGAAGCAAGAATGATGATGGCGACAAACGTAATCATTCCAGGGGCTGTAACGGATCAACTACACAAATTACAAATCCCTGTTTCTGCTTTAACTTATATGGGTAGTTTAACAACTGAAAGAGCCGAAACACTATTTGAAGGCGGAACGCTTGTCTTTGATCATAGTTTCTATTACAATCACGATGATTATGAAATTGAATTTGAAGTGCAAGATGAAGAAGCAGGCAAAGCTTCATTTATTCATTTGTTAAAGCAACACGACATACCAATCCGTCATACAAATAATAAAGTAAAACGCTTTTTCCTTGCCAAACAAAACAAAGCACGCTAAAGTGAAAATTCCACTAGTGAATACGTTCTACTAGTGGATACATCTCACTTTTTGAAAAAGAAAAGATTCTTTTACATCTGTAGAATAAGCAAAGAACGTTATGAAGGCTGTTTATTTGCCCTCCCTAACATTTCATGGAAAAAGGAGTTTAAAAGGATGAGCAAGCAACCGATGACACCATTTGAAGCAATTGGCGGTGAACAATGCATTGCAATATTAGTAGACACATTTTATTCCTATGTCAGTAAACACCCTGACCTATCTCCCATCTTCCCGGATGATTTAACAGAAACAGCTAGGAAGCAGAAACAATTTTTAACACAATATTTAGGTGGTCCTAATTTGTACACTGAAGAACATGGTCATCCTATGTTAAGAGCACGCCATCTCCCGTTTGAGATTACTCCAAAACGAGCAGAGGCTTGGCTATCGTGCATGGAGCAAGCAATGGATGACACAGGAGTGCACGGTCATATAAGAGAGTTCGTTTTTGAACGTTTAGCATTAACTGCTCAGCATATGGTTAATACTCCAAACGAAACAGGTGAAATATAATGGATAAACAGGAAGCAAAGCATATCAATATGCCATCTCCTTCCGCATGTGAGCATAAGTCTGTAGAAGCATATTTATTTATTGATCCACTTTGTAAAGATTGCTGGGAAATTGAGCCCTTTATTATTAAACTATGGCTTGAGTACGGGAAATACTTCTCTATTCGTCATATCGTAACAGGAAAAGTGGACGGAACGAACGCTTCCTCACACAAATGGAATAAATCTGCTAATATTCGATTTGTGTGGGAAAAGACAACAAGTTTACAAGGTTTTTCATGTGATGGAAAGGTACATATGCAAGAAGCATCGTCAACACCATATTTAGTTTCGATGGCAATTAAAGCAGCGGAGTTGCAGGGCCGAAAAGCAGGTTCGAAGTTTTTGCGAAAACTCCAAGAATACATTTTCCTTGAAAATGTATCAAATCCTGACTGCGAATTATTACTTGCATGCGCAAAAGATAGCAATATTGATGTAGAAGAATTTAAAAAAGACCTATATTCCGCTAGCGCAAAAAAGGCTTTCCAATGTGACTTAAAATTCACAAATGAAATGCATATTACAGAAATACCTTCTCTCGTATTCTTTCATGCAAATTCAGATGAAGAAGGTATTAAAATCGCTGGAACGTATTCCTACGACGTCTACGTACAATTATTGAAAGAACTTGTAAAATGTGAAATCGAGCCAGAGCCATTACCACCTTTAGAAGTATTACTGGAAGCGACACAATTTATCTCTTCAAAAGAAGTAGCATTTATATATGACTGCTCGAAGCAAGAAATTGAACGTGAACTAAAAAAATTACAACTGAAACGAAAAGTACAAATGATTGACGTAAAATGTGAGCGTTATTGGAAATGGATAGCAAAAGAAAAAGACCTGATGTAAACACCAGGTCTTTTTCTTTACGGCTTATAAAAATATTAAAGGGGATGGGAGAAATTTTCACGTTCAAACAAAGGGGTATATGTTTGTATGTGAATTCGTTCACGCTTATTATATTACAAGATTCGACGTCAGATGACAACCCCTTTTGTCGAATTTCACACTTTTGTCACATTCTAAACGTTTTCATTTTTGAATAAGCTATAAAAAAGCTATTTTGGAGGTGTTTTGTATGAAAAAAACGTATATTTTACTTATCCTTCTAGCTATCATTGTTTCTTTTTTCTTGTACATCCTCTCCCTACTACAAGCTTTTCCTAAAATGATTGCCTTTCCTCTTTTATTCGGAGTCATTGTCATCGCTCTCTCTTATTTCAACCATAAAAAACGATTTAAAGGGTTTTAATGAACTGTAAAACTGCCTTCTAGTTTAGAAAAGAGAAGACAATTCGATTTATTTTCTCGACAAATATCGACAAAATGACATCAAGAAAAAGACGAGGCAAATTCCTCGTCTTTTCTATTACTTCTCTTCAAATAATAATGCTTCTAATTCATTTAATTTCTCTTCAAATACTTGCAATGCTTCTTTTACCGGTTCTGGAGATGCCATATCTACTCCAGCTTTTTTCAGCACTTCAATTGGATAATCTGAGCTTCCTGCTTTTAAGAACTCATTAATGTAACGTTCTACTGCTGGTTGCCCTTCTTCTAAAATTTGTTTAGATAGAGCCGTTGCTGCACTAAATCCTGTTGCGTATTGGTATACGTAATAGTTGTAGTAGAAGTGCGGAATACGAGACCACTCTAAACCAATTTCTTCATCAATTACTAAAGCATCACCGAAATATTTCTTATTTAAATCATAGTAGATCTCCGTTAGCATGTCTGGTGTTACCGCATGTCCCTCTTGTACTTTCTTATGAATAATATGCTCAAACTCTGCGAACATCGTTTGACGGAATACAGTACCACGGAATCCTTCTAAATAATGATTTAATAAGTATAGACGCTCTTTCTTATCTTCTGTCGTTTTTAATAAATAATCGTTTAGAAGCGCTTCATTACAAGTTGATGCTACTTCCGCAACGAAGATTGAATAATCCCCGTATACGTGCGGCTGCGTTTTTCTTGTGTAGTAACTATGGACAGAATGGCCAAATTCATGAGCAAGTGTAAATAAATTATTTACATTATCATGCCAGTTCATTAAAATATAAGGATTTGTTCCATATGCACCAGATGAATATGCTCCGCTTCGTTTTCCTTTATTCTCATACACATCTACCCAGCGATTTTCATATGCTTCTTTCAAAATATCAACATACTCATCACCCAGTACATGTAAAGACTTTAATAACATGTCTTGCGCTTCTTCATACTTCACATTCATTTTCACTTCTGGTACAAGTGGTGTATATAAATCATACATATGAAGCTCATCAAGCCCTAGTGCACGCTTACGAATATCAATGTAACGATGTAGCAAGTGTAAATTATCATTTACAGATTGAACAAGTTGATCGTACACCGCTTCAGGAATATTATTATTACTTAATGCTGCTTGACGTGCAGAGTCATATTTACGAACACGTGCATTGAAATTATTACGCTTTACAGCTCCGCTTAACGTACTTGCAAATGTGTTCTTATATTTTCCGTACGTTTCATATACAGCTTTGAATGCATCTTCACGCACACGACGATCATCACTTTCTAAAAACTGAATGTAACGGCCATGTGTAATTTCTACTTCTTCTCCATCCTCACCTTTAATAGATGGGAATTTCAAATCCGCATTATTCAACATACCAAATGTATTACTTGATGCACTCATTACTTCAGATGCTTCTGCTAATAAAGCCTCTTCCGCTTCAGATAATACGTGAGGGCGTTGACGCGTAATTTCTTCTAACGCATGTTCATATACACTTAATTCTCTATTTTCTTTCAAGAATGTTTGCAATGTATCTTCTGAAATCGATAAAATTTCAGGCACAATATATGCTGTGCTACTAGATACTTGTGAATATAAATTTGTTGCACGGTCATTTAACGCTTGATACACAGAGTTTGTTGTATCTTGATCGTAACGCATATGTGCATATGTATATAGCTTACCTAATCGCATTGAAATTTCATCTTCATATTGCAATGCTTCAAGTAAATTGTTCGCAGAGTCACCAAGTTTCCCTTTAAATTCAGTTAACTTCGGTAATAGCTCTTTAATAGCTTGGAATTCTTGTTCCCATTCTGCATCTGTTTGGAAAATATCTTCTAATCGCCACGTACTTGATTCTTCAATCTCGTTACGATCCGGTAATGTTTTTGCTGTGTTTTGTTCAGACATGCTTTAAGCCCTCCTTTAAATATCTCTACTTACATACAATTCGATTTTTCTTATGTAATTCCTTCACGATCAGTCTTTATTATATCCGCTTTTCCTTCTCTCATGTTGTACTTTGCCTCAAATAAAGATAAGGCATACGCTAAACTACTTTCATCATATTTCATAACTTCCTCCTCTGTTTTTACCATAACTATCCCCCGTATTTTCTGGTACTTATAAGTCCCTACTTTACGTAATACACCTGTATAGCATAAAAATGTCATATACTCAGTAACTGCTACTTTCCATATATGCTGTGAAAAGTACGGGAGCATACGCCTTTTCGTATACTTTTTTATATAACTCCACACGTATGGAAGGGAAATATAATCCCCTACCGCAAGCTCGCCTATACACTTCATATATAAAAAAGCTTGCCATATAAATGGATTTGTTTGAAAAGCAAATGAGGACGGAAGCGGCACACCAATTTCAGAAGGGAAATTTGCTGGGGTACATTTACAGTGATATAAGAGGCGTAATAGTGATTTATGATTATAATTCCAAATAGGCAAAGCATTTTTTCGAAAATAGTCCTTTCGCTTCTTCCATTCTCGTTCTAATATCTCCTTTTGAAAAGGAACAGAAGAAAAGAGCATTTCAAAAGGAGTCGTTTAAATTGGTAAGTATATAATATGTGAGAAAGAGACGCTTGTAGAAAACGAAGTGAGAAACGCGCATTTCATAAATAATTTTTGTTTCGAACAGAAGAAAATAAGAAGTGGTTGAGGATAAGATTGTAAGGAGAAAGCCATAAGGGAGGAAAATTTCACCCAATAGGCAGAGTGCTTTTTCAATTGATTTCCACCAATAATCCAAATGACCTGTATACCAGCTCGCCAATACGAATAGGTTCGTTTGTACAGCTGTTCTATAGAGAGATTCGCGCACTGGTATTCAATCGCAACTTTTCTCCCTGCTCTCTCTATGAAAATATCTGGTCGCTGCTGAATCTCTGGTAAATAATGCTCTATATCTACATGAAAGTTTTGACGTTTGAACCATTTATATAACAATTCTTTACCGTGCCTATGATACATAGATTCTGCTTCATAAAAGGCTAAACATGAATCTTCTTTCTTATGAGCAAAATGCCACTTTTTTTGTTTTCCTAATCTCATTAGTACTTTTTTCCCACAAGCTATGCAAAAGAAGCTTTCCCTTTTCCGCATACGATGTAAAATCTCTTCATCATGATGATAGAGTAGATGAATTTTCTCTCCGTTTTCTCTTTTGGCAATAAACATCGGAATCACACCCTTTCAGCTCCTTATATTCTACAATTTATTACAAATTCCTTTTAAAAAAGAGATGTCCCAATTTCGGACATCTCTTTTTATAATAATGGCGATAATAACCGATACGTTGATTCAACAATTCTTCTATGCAGACGCCTTTTATGAAAACGATCGACGTGAATTTCACTGGATTCTTCTAAATCGTCTTTAAAATCTTGAACAAGTTTTCGAATGCTATCTGTATCATATAAAAAGGCATTTACTTCAAAGTTCAAATGAAAACTTCTCATATCCATATTTGCTGTCCCAATTGAAGCTAAATCAGAATCGACAATGACAACTTTACTATGAAGAAAACCTTTTTCGTATTCATATATCTTTACCCCTGCATCTAAAAGCTCTGGGAAGTATGACCTTGATGCATAAAAGACAGTGCGCTTATCAGGCTTACTCGGCATTAACAAACGAACATCGATACCAGCAAGTGCCGCTACTTTTAATGCGGACAAAATATCATCATCCGGGATGAAATACGGCGTTGCAATCCAAATGGATTTCCGCGCAGAAGCAATCATGGCAAAATATAAATGTTTAATTGTTTCCCATTTATTATCCGGTCCACCTGCAACGAGCTGCACGCCTCCCCAATGCTCCCCCTCAACTGCTTTCGCTTGTAAATATTCAGGGGCTAGCACAGCCTCACCAGTCATATAAAACCAATCTTGAAGGAAAATAAGCTGCAAACTTTGCACAGCTTCACCACGTAAATATAAATGTGTGTCTCGCCAAAAGCCGAAGTACTTATCCTTCCCTAAATATTCATCACCAATATTTAATCCACCTACAAATCCTTCATTTCCATCAATAATAACGATTTTTCGGTGGTTTCGATAATTAATCTTATCGTTTAAAATCGGAAAGCGTACAGGGAAGAACGGAATCATTTCGACACCTGCGTCGTTTAATTCTTCAATATATGATTTTGATAATTTAAAACTTCCAACCGCATCATATAAAAAACGAACGACTACGCCTTCTTTTGATTTTTGTATTAAAATATCTTTAATTTCTGTTCCAAGCTTATCATCACGCACAATGTAATATTCCATATGAATGTGATGTTTCGCTCGTTTTAATCCATCTAAAATAGCCTGAAACGTTTCATCTCCATTTGTTAATGTTCTCGTTTCAGTTTGAAATGAAATATTTAAAGCGCCTAAGCGATCCGCTAAACGAAATAACAGCTCTTGATGCTTATGATTGCGCAAAATCCGTTCTTCGTAATCTTCATGCCCCTTATATTGTAAAAACGCTTGTTCATCGAGCAACGCCTTCTTTTGGAACATTCTCTTCCTCCGAAAG
Organism: Bacillus cereus group sp. Bc010; assembly: GCF_027716745.1. Taxonomy (NCBI): domain Bacteria; kingdom Bacillati; phylum Bacillota; class Bacilli; order Caryophanales; family Bacillaceae; genus Bacillus; species Bacillus cereus group sp. Bc010. The sequence goes on along the minus strand of NZ_JAQFUY010000036.1, from coordinate 28,607 downwards.
TTCTGTCCGAATAATAAATAAGCGAAAAATCCAAATACCGGAAAAATCCCTAACACAATGAGCCATGTAAGTGTTTTTGACGGATGACGGTTCTCTAAGAAAATAACGCAGCCAATTAAAAATGCAGATACCGTAAATAAAATACTAATAATACCTAAAATCGAAACATCTTTTATCCCAATTACATCCGAATAAAACGCTACATCAATAAACATACGTAATGACACAAATAATGCAAACAATAGTAACACAAAAAAAATCAACTTTAACGTATTTTTCATCTCTTACCTCCTTACTAAGAAAGCTTTCCTATTCTTCATATAAAAAGCCGATTTCATACTACAGAAATCGGCCTACGTTTTAGCAGGAAAATTATTGCGAATTGTTTCAAGCGCATGCTCTTTCACAATTTGTTTCCCATACTCACTTACACGATGAATTGTTAAAGTTGATTCTTCCCCGTATTCTAAAACAATGCTTAAAATGCGATCAATTTCTTCTTCATCATGTAGCACTTCATCGAATTCCACATATACATAATAGCGGTCCTCAAATGAATACAGCTCATCTTTTATATCTTCAAAGATAAGACGGTGGCTTAATGAAATGACATCTTCAAAATCATTAAACTTAATTAAAAAGCCAAACGTACCATCTTCGTTAAAGTTTGTACCTGCTTGTTCTTCTACCTCTTCCACTACTTCTTGCTGGAATAATGATTCAATACCTTCATCTAGAGGAATGTCTATAATTTTATCTACACCTATTGGTAGTTCTAGCTTTTGTCCATCCTTTGAAAGTTCTGCTTTCGTTACAAGTACTTCAATCCCTTTATCGACTGCTTGCACTTGAATCCATAACGGCCCATCAATAAAGAAATCGTCATGATCACGAGCTTCGTCCATCATTTCCCAAAAGAGCTCTTCGCTTCTTTCGCGGTCATACCAAATTTCCTCACGATTAAAGCCTCTGTCCTCTATATCAATGTACGTAATAAAAAATTTCATCGTATGATCATTAATTCTTTCAATATCCAAAATACAACTCTCCCTTCCTGCTTAGAATTGTTATGAAGGGATTCCCCACTCATATGACAAATCAATAGATTCTTGTACTCTCATTTTATGATAAGATTCTCCAGAATGGAAATAAAATCGATTTATTTTACAAAAATAGTTATATACCTATCTTCATTCAATGGTATACACAAATATATCATTGTGGCGATTACTCACTTATAAAAAATTTGGACATACATTTCCATCTTCCCCCGTACACTGTAATAAAGTGAAACTTTTATTAGAGAAGATGCTTTAGTCCTTTTCACCACATACATATAGTTCGCTTATTAAAACATCATAAATGGAGGCAGACGAATGGACTTAGAGTTTTTAACATCTGTACTAATGATTGTCGGTATCGATGTTGTATTAGGTGGTGACAACGCAATTGTCATCGCACTAGCTAGCCGAAATTTACCTGAATCGAAACGAAATAAAGCTATTTTGATCGGTACTCTTTTAGCAATCGTACTAAGAATTATCCTTACTATACTAGCTGTCTATTTGCTCGACATTCCATTTCTGCAACTTATCGGGGGCATTTTACTTACATTCATTGCAGTAAATTTACTAACTGATAATAGCAACGATCTTTCTTCTATTCAAGGAAAAACAACTTTATTTCAAGCTGTGCGTACAATTGTATTCGCGGACCTTGTTATGGGATTTGACAACGTTATCGCCATTGCAGGGGCAGCTCACGGAAGATTTTTACTCGTAATAATCGGTTTACTCATTTCTATCCCGATTATTATTTGGGGCAGCAAACTCATTTTAATACTTATGGAACGCTTTCCATTCCTCATTTATTGCGGGGCAGCAATTCTCGCTTATACAGCAGGAAAAATGGTCACACATGAAGACAGACTGGCAACCTTTTTTCATAACAACCCAAGTTTCACTGCAGGCATTCCTTACTTATTTATTTTCACCATCTTATGCATCGGTTTTATCGTTCAACGAGTTCGATTACGAAATGTGAAACATTAAAAAAAACCTTCTACTATATAATAGGTAGAAGGTTTTCATATTATTATAATTAATTTACAAGACGCTGTGCTTCACGTAATTGGAACGTTCTTACTGTACGTGGTAAGAAACGGCGGATTTCGTCTTCATTGTAACCTACTTGAAGGCGTTTCTCGTCAATCATAATTGGACGACGTAAAATCCCTGGATAGTCACGAATCATCTTATATAAATCTTGAAGTGGTAAAGACTCTAAGTTTACATTTAATTCTTGGAAAACTTTCGAACGAGTAGAAATAATCTCATCCGTTCCGCTTTCTGTCATACGTAAAATCTCTTTAATTTCCTCAATCGTTAACGGGTCTGAGAAAATATTACGTTCTGTATAAGGAATATGATTTTCCTCTAGCCATAATTTCGCCTTTCTACAAGACGTACAGCTTGGAGAACTATATAATGTTACCATACAAAGCTCACTCTCCTTAAAGAGTACAAATTCTGTACTAATTACAGTTTAAATTTCTTAATTCAGCAATTTTTCGCGATACCTTGTCTTAAAACAAAGTGCAAAAATTGCTTTTCATGTAAGCAACAACTTTTAGTAAACAACAATTACTTTTAATAAGTAACTTCTATAATCATTATACAATAGATTTTGCAAGAAATATACAGTAAATTTCCTTCTAATTGAGAAAACTCTTCCGTGTATTTCACTGCTATGTAACATAATCACACTTACTTCATCTGTTCTTTAACAATAATCTTCAACCCTCTTAACGCTTGCTTTTCATAGATTTTTCATATGATTTATAGTTATTTCCTCATAATCTTTTCTATGAAAAAGAGAACGTTTTCTTACCTTTTTTTGATAAATCAATTAAGAAATGTAAGACTATATAAGTGAGAATCAAAAGAACGTTTGTTCTTATTTTAACAAACATTCTCGTTCATGTCTATACGATTTCTAAAATATATTAAATATTTTTCTGACATTTCTTTCTTTTTCATCTTTTATCTCATACAATAAAAATACAGACAGGCAAAGGGGGAATTTGCAAATGATTGCTTTTTTTATTGATTTTGTCACTGTTGCTGCCCTCATCATCGGAATAACAGCATTGATTGGTGTCATTACAAATAGCATTGGTGAAAAACTCTTTGGCGGAAAAGAAAAGATGAAGTTTGTTAATAAAAGTTTGGATGTACAATCCGGCTGGAACGAGGTTGGTGGGAAAGGTATTTATAAGAAACGTACGTATTAAAAAAAGCAGGCAATTACCTGCTTTTTTCTTATTTCTCTACTGACGCCCATTTAAAGCTTAAATCGCCGCCATATTTATGGTTGTACATATTTTTAATGGAATCTCTTTGTAAGTATGCTCTACCACGTTGATATACCGGTACAATCGCAGCGTCATCAAGTAACATTTTCTCTGCTTCTAGTAAGCTTTTCCAACGAGCATTTACATCGCTTCCATCTTTTTTCGCTTTCATGATGATCTCATCATATTTCGGATTAGAATATTTCATTTTATTTTGTGATCCATCAGTTACAAACATATCAAGATATGTAATTGGATCTGGGAAGTCTGCACTCCATCCAGAGAATGACATGACGAAATCGCCCGCATCTTCCAATTTTAGTTTTTGCGCGAATGGTTGTTGTTTAATTTTCACTGTTAAACCTGGTAAATTCTTTTCTAACTCACCTTTTAAATATTCCCCTGTTTTCTTCGATAATTCAACATCTTCGTTTAATAACTCTAATTCGATTTCATTTTTACCAAGCTCTTTTTTACCAGCTTCCCAATATTTCTTCGCTTCTTTCACGTTTGGTTTTACAATATCTCCATTTACAGCACGGAAGTCCTTTTTATCCGGTCCTTTAATGAAGTTATCAGGAATTAATCCTGTCGCTGGCTTAGAACCGTTATTTAATAATGTATCAACGAACGGTTTACGTTCAAAAGCAAGTGAAATTGCTTTACGAATATTTTTATTTGCTAACGCTGGATCTTTTTGATTTAAACGAAGGAAGAATACAGATGTATCTTCTACTGTTTGGAAATCTGGTTTTCCTTTATATTTATCGATGAACTCCGCTAATAACGTCGCTCGATCGACTGCGTTTGTTTCATATAAATTAATTGGTGTAGACGTATCTTTAACAATATTAAAGTTTACTTCCTCAATCTTCACTTCTTTATTATCCCAATATGACGCGCTCTTTGTCATTTTAAAGCTACGTTCATGTTGCCAATCACTTAATGTAAATGGTCCGTTATAAAGTGTTGTATTCGCTTCCAAACCAAACTTCGTACCTTGCTCTTTCACGAACTTTTCATTCACAGGATAGAAGATTGGATATACCATTAAATCTACAAGATATGGAATGGAATTATCTAATTCCACTTCTAATGTATAATCATCAATCGCCTTTACCCCTAATTGGTCCGGACTCATCTCTTTTTTATTAATTTTCTCTGCATTTTTTATATCATACATAATGTACGCTGATTTCGCAGCTGTATCTGGGTTAATCGCTCTTTGCCATGCGTATACGAAATCTTTCGCTGTCACAGGCTCACCATTTGACCATTTTGCGTCTTCACGTAATGTAAATGTATATTTTTTACCGTCTTCTGACTTTTTGAATTCCTTCGCTACACCAGGAACTAGCTTATCATCTTTTCCTAAACTGTATAAGCCTTCCATCGTATTAGTCATTACTCTTGAAGAAACTGCATCAGCTGATAACGCTGGATCCATCGTTGGAATCTCTTGTGTTTCAATTAAGTTAATAACTTGCTTCGCACCGCTTTTCCCGCTATCCCCTTTTGCGTTCGCTTGCGGTTCATCTTTTTGGTAGCTACATGCCCCTAACATCATGCTCATCGCTACTGTTGATACTACAAAAACTGGCATCTTTTTTTTCATATTTCCACCCTCCACAAAAATGTTAGCCCTTTCATTTTCAAACAAATAGAAATATATATATGTTCCAATAATTCATATTATACACACAAATATATTTTTTGTATATTTATATTTCTATTTTATTAAAATTTTCTGTTAAAAAATAAACCTTTGTAAACGTTTCATATTGCTGATTTTCCTTACTGAAATGTCAGAAATGATTATTTTTATATTTTTCTAAATTATTAGATAAAAATAAATTTTATATTCTATAATACTTTCTGCATAATTATCCTTCTGTTTTTATCATAAAATAGCGCTCCCTTCATAATAAAGATATGTAGGTTAAAATGAGTGCAAAGGTTAAGAAAGTATGTTACGATACACTTTGCTAAAAATAGATATCGGTAAAGAGGGGACGGACATGACAGCAATTCAGGCAAAAAACGGGCCCACTGAGAAATTAAGTTTATTCTTATTAACATGGCCTATTTTTCTAGAAGTTTTTCTATTTATGTTAATGGGGATCGCTGATACTTTCATGTTAAGTGCATTATCAGACGATGCTGTATCTGGGGTTGGTGCAGCGAATCAATATCTCCATATCGCTATTTTGGTACTAGAAGTCATCGGGAACGGCGCAGCTATCGTCGTATCTCAATACCTCGGTTCCAAACGTTTTATGGAAGCATCTAAAATATCAGCTTTAGCCGTCACATTAAATTTAGTGGTCGGACTCGTTATAAGTGCTGGTTTTCTTTTATTTTCAAAACATATGATGATGGCGATGAACTTACAAGGCGATGTACTTATGTATGCACAGAGCTATTTATCTATCGTCGGAGGAGCTATTTTCCTTCAAGCTATTATTAATTCATTAGCCGCAATTATCCGCGTACATGGCTTCACAAAGCAAGCGATGTTTATTTCACTTGGAATGAATATTATTCATATCGCTGGAAACTACGTACTCATTTTCGGGAAATTTGGTTTTCCAGAGCTTGGTGTACAAGGAGCTGCCATTTCTTCTGCTGCCAGCAGGCTAATCGCGCTTATCGTTTTCTTCTGGTTACTGTACCGCGTTATGGAGTACCGTGTGAAATTACAATACTACTTCACCTTATCAAAAGAATACATCGGAAAAATTTTAAAGATTGGGATTCCATCTGCATTTGAGCAGGTTATGTATCAAGCTTGCCAAATTGTCTTCTTATACTATGCAACATATTTAGGAACGGAATCGTTAGCGGCTAGACAATACGCTACGAACATTTCTATGTTCACTTATTTATTCGCTATTGCAATCGGTATGGGAACAGCTATTATTATTGGGCGCCTCGTTGGCGGTGGTGAAAAAGATGAAGCGTATGAACGTGTATGGAAAAGTGTAAAGTGGGCGATTGGTGTCACTTTATGTATGGTTGCTCTCGTTATTACATTCCGCACACAATTAATGGGACTATTTACAGATAATCCGCACATTATTTCGTTAGGTGCAAGCGTTCTTTTACTAAGTGTACTACTTGAAACAGGACGTACGATGAACATCGTCATCATCAATTCACTTCGCGCGGCTGGTGACGCAAAGTACCCAGTTTTAATCGGCGCATTTTCTATGGTGTTAATGAGTTTACCACTCGGCTACTTTTTTGCCTTCCATTTAGATATGGGGCTCGTTGGTATTTGGCTAGCAATTGCTATTGATGAATGGACACGTGCCATTATTATGTTCTTCCGCTGGAAAAGTAGAGCGTGGGAGCGTTATGCACTTGTTAAACCTCAAGAACAAGAGGAGACTGTTTCTGTTCAGGCGCAGTAGTACTCCTTTAATCGAGATGCAGTCATTTATAAATGAAATTCGCATTGGAGAAAAGCTGTTCCAACAAATTGTTGGAACAGCTTTTTTTAATTATACTTTTCAATTTCTATCTTCAATTCGTCAATATTCTTATTAGAAATCGTATCCGATATTGTATGATCCACTTGATTTTTTAAAATATATGTTTGGTTATCTTGTTTCTTTTTAACACTTAATCTCTCTTCGTCTACATGTAATAAGTTTGACTGTAAATACGCTATATCATTTTCATCAAACATTATAGAAAATGGTTCAATTGCACCAAAGTAATGATTCATATTTTCATCTTTTTTCAAAAATAACATGTATTTCTTCCCAATCTCCGGCTTTATATAAAGAGGGTCTTCATTTACAACCTTACTATTCGAATCATCGATTTCAATTTGTTCTGCGTATCGATAATTAATTTTCATTCTACCTTGTAAAGGGTCTCCTTTTAAAACTTCTTTTACGTTAAAATTGTATAAATGCCCCTCTACATAATTCTCCTGATCTTCTTGACTAATGTCTTGTGGATTACGCGCCATATTCCAAGTTGAATCAAAGCCATCATAATTGCCTATTGCAACTACATCGGCTTCCTTAACCATGTCTTCTAATCTACTTGTGGATGGAAAATCTTTAGTTATTAAAATTATTTTATCTTCGACTTCTTCAAAATAAATACTATATCCCCCTATACCTAAGAAAATTGCGAAAGGGACTGTCAACAAAATGAATTTCAATTTTTTATTCATTATATATCCCCCCTTACTTTCACTTATAAATTGCATTTACACCATTCACATCATCTTTTTGAGGAACATGCATTTTGGTACGATCTCTATCACTATTCATAATAGATGTCCCTGTATTATGATCGAGTCCTAATGCATGTCCTAATTCATGAACAGCCGTACTTTTAGCAACATTTGATTTCGTGATATTTGTATTACCTGCATTAATGTCTCCAGAAAACTTCGTAACAATTTTATTATTTAATTGAACACTCATTCTTCCATAATATGTGGACGAGGATTCATACCACGAATTTAATGTGTGTACCGAAGATCCGTGATAAAAAAATTTGGCATTAGCCGCACTATTTTGCCAAGATGAAATAGCATCCTGCCAACCACTCTTTATTACACTGCTTCCCAATAAACGGTCACCCCATTTAAAACTCTGATTTTTTGTCGATAATTTATATCCTGTCTTTTCATACGCATGTGACACATTAAAACTACTACCTACTATGAATATTATCCCAATAGCGACGAACATCGAAATAATTTTCTTCAGCAAATTGCTTCCTCCCCATTATTTTTAATAGATACTCGTTCTCTTTCATGATTGTATAAATCTTTTCGTTTACTTTACAAAAACGCTTTTATTTCAAAAACACATCATGATGTATATCTACATATTAGTACTATCTCTTTCACCAATCAAAATAATAAAATCAGCTTTTCCTACTAAAAAACACTTATTTTTTAGTCTCGAAATAGAAATAAACTTATGGAAAATTCTTTTTTATAAGTTTAAATTAAGTAACAACAATTGAGATAAACTAATTTTAAAACCAATCTATCCTGTCATCCCTTCCATCAATAAAAAAGCCATTCTTCTGAACTGCACCTCCAATTGTTAGACACAGTCTAACAATTGGAGGTGCAGTTTTTTGTATGACAAAATTTACGAAGGATTCAAAGGTAACGCTCGTTCAAGGATTTAATCCAAAAATAATTTCTCAAACCGAATATGTAAAACAGATGCATGTTACAAAGGCACAATTTCAATACTGGTTGCGGCTATATTCACGATTCCTTCTTTTACAACGGTTTATCAATGGAAGAAGCAATTTGAAGTAGGTGGCTTAGATGCCCTTGAACCAAAGAAAAAGGGGCGTCCATCCATGAAAAATAAAAACACAAAACGGATAAAGGCAAAATTAAAAATGAGCCCGGTACAATACCGGGCTCACTTTTATCAAGCTACCTAATGAAATAACCGTGTCTAACTTTTAGGGGTCACTTCAGGAGAATGGATTTTTTATTATTGATAAATCTCTTTATATTTCTTATACTCCGCTTCAGAACATAATACGAAATGTCCTGGGCGAATTTCACGCATTGTCGGTTCTTCACTACCATAATTGTGCTGAGATGGATCGTATACGATACGTTTACGATTGCGCTCATAATCTGGATCTGGAAGTGGAATTGCTGATAATAGTGATTTTGTATATGGATGAATTGGATTTGCATATAACTCATCACTTGTTGTTAATTCAACGATTTGACCACGATACATTACGCCAATGCGGTCACTAATGTATTTTACCATTGATAAATCATGGGCAATGAATAAGTATGTTAATCCTTTTTCTTTTTGTAACTTTTTCAGTAAGTTTACAACTTGTGCCTGAATTGATACGTCAAGTGCTGAGATTGGCTCATCGGCAATGATAAATTCAGGTTCTACAGCAAGTGCACGAGCGATACCGATACGTTGACGTTGTCCACCTGAGAATTCATGCGGGAAACGGTTTGCGTGCTCTTTATTTAAACCAACTGTGTTTAATAATTCATGAACACGGTCCATACGATCTTTTTTGTTTTTCGCTAATCCGTGAATATCAATACCTTCTGCAATAATATCCCCTACTGTCATACGCGGGTTTAATGATGCATATGGATCTTGGAAAATCATTTGCATTTTACGGTTGAATTTCTTCAGTTCTGCGCGTGATTTTTTACCATGTACATTCTCACCATCAAACAATACTTCACCAGCAGTTGCATCATATAAACGAATGATCGTTCTTCCAGTTGTTGATTTACCACAACCTGATTCTCCTACAAGACCAAATGTTTCTCCGCGGTAAATATCAAATGAAATATCATTAACCGCTTTGACAACACCACCACTCACGTCGAAGTGCTGCTTTACATTTTTTACTTCAATTAATTTCTCACGTTGTTTAGTCATGTTGTTCACCTGCTTTCATTTGAAGAATGCGTTTTTCAACGACTGCCGGCGGTTTTACTTCTGGAGCTTGCTCATGAAGTAACCAAGTTGCCGCATAGTGTGTATCACTTACTTTAAATAAAGGTGGGTCCATTTCAAAATCAATTTTTAATGCCTGTGGGTTACGTGGTGCAAAAGCATCTCCCTTTGGCGGCTTCAATAAATCTGGAGGCGTTCCAGGGATTGCATATAACTCTTCTTCTGAACCATCTAAACTTGGCATAGATGCGATTAAGCCCCAAGTATATGGATGTTTTGGGTTGTAGAAAATTTCATCTACAGTTCCGATTTCAACAACTTTACCAGCGTACATAACTGCTACGCGGTCCGCAACATTTGCCACTACACCTAAGTCATGCGTAATGAAAATGATTGCTGCTTCTGTTTTTTGCTGAATGTCCTTCATAAGCTCTAAAATTTGCGCCTGAATTGTAACGTCTAGCGCTGTTGTCGGCTCATCCGCAATCAATAATTTCGGGTTACAAGCTAACGCCATCGCAATAACTACACGCTGCCTCATACCACCAGAGAATTGGTGCGGATATTGTTTTAAACGAGCTTCTGGATTTGGAATACCTACAAGGTCGATTAATTCCAACGCAACTTTACGTGCGTCTGCTTTACTCATCCCTTGGTGTTTAATAAGGCCTTCCATAATTTGATTTCCAATTGTCATCGTTGGGTTTAATGATGTCATTGGATCTTGGAAAATCATCGCGATATCTTTACCACGTACTTGCTGCATTTCTTTTTCTGTTAATTTCGTTAAGTCACGACCTTCAAATACGATTTCACCATTTTTAATGCGTCCAGGAGGATTCGGAATTAATCCCATTAACGCTTTAGAAGTAACTGATTTCCCAGAACCAGATTCTCCTACAATCGCTAATGTTTCCCCTTTTTTCAAATCAAAAGTAACGCCGCGTACAGCTTGTACTTCACCTGCATGTGTATCAAAGGAGACTTGTAAATCTTTTACCTCTAACAATGTTTTCATCTTTGCCTCTCCCCTCTTTTACTTACGCATTTTTGGATCTAACGCATCGCGTAATCCGTCTGCCATTAAGTTAAACGCTAAAATTAATATACTGATGACAACCGCAGGAATGAACATCATATGCGGATACGTTTGAATTGATTTATAACCGTCATTTACAAGAGAACCTAGTGATGCGAATGGTGGCTGAATACCTAAACCGATGAAGCTTAAGAACGCCTCACCAAACACCGCTGTTGGAATTGTAAACATTGTCATTACGATAATTGGTCCCATTACGTTCGGGATTAAGTGTTTTACAATTAATTGTGTATTTGTTGCACCTAATGTACGAGATGCTAATACGTATTCTTGGTTTTTTAATTTTAAGATTTGTCCACGAACGATACGCGACATCCCTATCCAACCTGTAATTGCCATTGCGAGTGTAATTGACCATATACCAGATCCCATAATGATTACCATTAAAATAACGATGATTAAGTATGGAATACCGTTAATAATCTCCATAATACGTTGCATAATGTTATCTACTCTACCGCCATAGAATGCTGAAATACCTCCATATGCAACCCCAATTATTAAGTCAATTGCTGCTGCTAAAAGAGCGATATATAATGATACGCGTGTACCTTCCCATGTTCTTGTCCATAAATCGCGTCCAAGATCATCTGTACCAAACCAGAAATACTCTTTAATATCACGTTTTTCATATTGGTCAACACCATATTGATCTGTACCGTCAAATGGTAACCAATGAACATTTTCAATAACTGGAATTTTCGGTGGCAATTTTGCACGTCCTAAATCTTGCTCTTTATACGAGTGCTTACTTACCATCGGTCCGAAGATTGCTAGTAAGATAATAAGCGTTAATAAAACTAAACCGAACATTGCTCCTTTATGTTGGAACAAACGTCTTCTTACATCTTGCCAAAACGTTAAGCTTGGACGGGCAATGACTTCATTATCCACATTATTTTGATTAGCTTGTTGAAATAAGTCTGGAGATAATTTTTGTACATCTTTCATCATTTTTTCCCTCCCGCTAAACGAATACGAGGATCAATAATTCCGTATAAAATATCAACAATGAAAATAACTAAGATGAAGATCGCACTATAGAAAATTGTAGTTCCCATAATAACTGTATAGTCATTCACTGTAATAGATTTAACGAACTGTTCCCCTAGTCCTGGTACAGCATAAATTTGCTCAATAACTAATGTACCTGTAATTAACCCTGCAACCATTGGTCCTAAAATTGTTACAACTGGAATTAACGCGTTACGAAGGGCGTGTTTGATAATGATAACGCCTTGGCTAATTCCTTTCGCTTTCGCTGTTAAAATGTAGTCAGCTTGCACAACTTCAATTAACTCTGCACGAGCGAAACGTGCGATTGTTGCGATAACTGCCATCGATAAAGCGATTGTAGGCATTACTGTAAACTCTGGTCCTTTCCAGAATGCTACTGGGAACCATCCAAGTTTTACCCCTACGAAATATTGTAGTAATGCGGCAAATACGAACGATGGTACCGACATCCCGAGTACGGAAATAATTGTCGCTCCATAATCGACCCACGTATTGTTACGAAGTGCCGCAACGATTCCTAAAATTAAACCGATAAATGTTCCTAATATAATCGCTTGTAAACCAAGTTGTGCTGATGGTCCAATGCGATCCACAATCATGTCTGTTACTGGACGGTTATCATATTGGAATGATACCCCTAAATCACCTTTTGCTAAGTTACCTAAGTAACGTGCGTATTGAACTGGTACTGGATCATTTAAGCCATATTTTTCAAGAATGATTTCTTTTTGTGCCGGTGATAACTTCTCCTGGTTTTTAAGCGGAGAACCCGGAAGTAATTTCATTAAAAAGAAAGTCAGTGTAGTAATTAAAAATAATGTCAAAGCCATGTACACGAAACGTTTTAATACATAACGTCCCATAGTCAAGCACCTCCCCGTTTTTCTCAAAAGCAATAAGATAGTTTTAAATATTCTTACTTTTATTTTTTTAAAATAAGAGTACATGCCCATCATAGGCATATACCCTTATTCATGATGGAAACCATTTTTAGTTTTTGAGTTCAACCCACTTATAGCTAAATTCCCCGCCATATTTATGTTCTAATAGGCCAGTAATAGATTGGCGTTGTAAATATGCTTTTCCAGGTTGATATACTGGAGCAATTGCTGCATCTTCAAGCAGTTGTTTTTCTGCTTGTAATAATGCATCCCAACGAGCTTGTACATCAACTTCTGTTTTTGCTTTTTTAATTAAATCATCATACGCTGGGTTTGCGTAATGTACTTTGTTTTGCGCATTACCTGTCGTATACATTTCAAGGAATGACATTGGATCCATATAATCTGGACTCCATCCCGCATATGACATTGCATAATCTCCACTTGCTTCAAGTTTTAATTTTTGTGCAAATGGTTGCATTTTTGTTGGAACTGTTAAACCTGGTAAGTTCTTTTCAAATTGTCCCTTTAAATACTCTCCGATTTTTTTAGCATCATCAGTATCAAAGTTTAATAGCTCTAACTCTACTTTGTCTACACCAAGTTCTTTTTTACCAGCTTCCCAGTATTTTTGTGCTTCTTTCATATCCTCTTTTATAAGCTTTCCGTTTTCTTCACGGAAGTCTTTTCCATTCGGACCTTTTGCTAAGCCTTTCGGAACAAAACCATATATACCCTCTGAACCATCGTTTAAGATTACTTTTCCGATGTTTTCACGTTCAAAGGACATTGCAATTGCTTTTCGGATATTTTTATTTGCTAAAAATTTATTCTTTTCATTTAAGCGAATAAATTGTGTAGATGGTCTCTTAATCGTTTTAAAGTCAGCATCTGATTTGTATTTATCTACAAACTCTGATGTTAAGACTACACGATCAATTGCTTTCGTTTCATATAAATTTATAGCAGTTGAACGATCCTTAACAATATTGAAGTTTATTTCCTCAAGTTTTACTTCTTTATTTTCCCAATACGTTGGATTCTTCTTAAGCTTGAAACTTTGTTCATGCTTCCATTCATTTAATACGAATGGACCATTATAAAGTGTCGTATTGGATTCTAATCCAAATTTTGCTCCTTGTTCTGTTACAAACTTTTCATTCAAAGGATACAATGTTGGATAGACTGTTAAACTTACAAAATAAGGAACAGGGTTATCTAATTCCACTTCAAGTGTATGATCATCAATTGCCTTTACACCAAGTTCTTCAACTGGTAACTCTTTTTTGTTAACTTTCTCCGCATTTTTAACATCAAATAGTATGTAAGCAAACTTGGCACCCGTGTTTGAATCTACAGCTCTTCGCCAAGAATAAACGAAGTCCTTCGCTGTTACAGGTTCACCATTAGACCATTTCGCATCTTCACGTAACTTAAACACATACTTTTTGCCATCCTCTGATTTCTCATAAGATTTAGCGACACCTGGAACAAGTTTATCATCTTTCCCCAGACGATATAACCCTTCCATTGTGTTATTCATGATGTTAGAAGATGTTGCATCTGTTGATAACGTCGTATCCATAGTTGGGATTTCAGCTGTCTCAGTTAGATTTAACACTTGCTTGTTTGAGGATTTTTCTTTCGCGCCTGCTTTATTATCCTCTTTTTGGTAACTACAAGCTCCTAACATACTGACAGTCAACGTCGATGCAAGTAATAACGGTATCTTTTTCTTCATGTTGTGTTGCCTCCCCTAATTGCACTTCCTGTACCCTCACTTGTAAAAAAGTAGAATTGAAAGAATAATCTCCAAGTTTCTACAATTTTCATTATACATATAATATAACAATTGTGAATATAGTTTTTTGTTTTTTTGTTAAAATTTTTAATAAAATGTTTATATTTTTATTTTTTTGTAAAGGGATACGTTAACATTGCTACCATCATCTTGCAATCAGACCTTTAATTGCGTATAATTTTCAAAAAATTAGTTCTAGTACATATTATAGCTTTTATAGTATAATAATTCTAGTAATATTTTGACGGAGGGGAACATTTTGAATAAAGTTTTTTTTCATACTTGTATACTAATTTTCATAGCGATAATCGCTTCTAGTATTGGTGCATTCCTCGTTTCATCGCATTTTTTGTTGAATTTTGTCAACATCTCGTTTTATATTGCACTATTTTTTATTCTTATAGGCGGTTTTTTATTCATATTTCAAAATGGATTTTTTAATGTAACAATTTACGCCTTCCAAAGAGTATTTGGTACGAACAAAAAAATTGACTCTTTAATTGAAGAAGTAGAGGAACCTGTCGATAAGAAAGAACGTATTTATAAAACATATTCATTCAAATGGACGTATCCAATTTGCATTACCGGTATCATTCTTGGGTTGTTCTCGACCTTCATTAGCTTTACTATTTTGATGTAGTTTGCAAACACTATCCCATATGATATAATAATCAGCAAAACATTTTGTTATAAAACTTTAGTTCTTTCATATTTAAAGAGCTCAGGTAACAATAAATAAATTTATATGTATGTATGCGATGATAAAGAAGAGTACATATTGAGGCAATTTCAGAGAGCTTGTGGCTGGTGTGAACAAGTAATTGTACAGTATGGAATGGGCTTTTGAGCTCCAAACCGAACCGAAAGTAGTAGGCTTTGGCGTTATATCCAAACGTTATTATGGATTAGAGAGATTTCACAGTAGTGAAATAATTAGGGTGGTACCGCGGTCCATTCGTCCCTATAGTTTTTTGGGATGAATGGGCTTTTTTTGTTTGCCTTCTCTTCCCCATTACGCATTCAAATTTAGGAGGAATTAATTATGTCAGTTATCTTTTCTGGTATTCAGCCAAGTGGAACGATTACACTTGGAAACTATTTAGGAGCTATGAAGCAATTTACAGAGCTTCAAAATGAACACGACTGTTATTTCTGTATTGTAAACCAACATGCGATTACAGTACCTCAAGATCCTGTCGGGCTTCGTAAAAACATCCGCAGTCTTGCTGCACTTTATGTAGCATGCGGTATCGACCCTGAAAAAGCTACGTTATTTGTACAATCAGAAGTACCGGCACACGCTCAACTAGGATGGATTATGCAATCAGTTGCTTACGTTGGAGAATTAGAGCGTATGACGCAATATAAAGATAAAGCGTCAGGTAGAGATTCAGTACCAGCTGGATTACTAACGTATCCACCATTAATGGCTGCTGATATTTTACTTTACAACACTGAGATCGTGCCTGTTGGTGATGATCAAAAGCAACATATGGAATTAACACGTGACCTAGCAGAGCGTTTCAACAAACGCTTCCGTGAAGTATTCACAATTCCTGAAATCCGCATTCCAAAAGTAGGAGCTCGCGTTATGTCACTAACAGAGCCTACGAAAAAAATGAGTAAATCTGATCCGAATCCAAAATCAATGATTAGCATGCTTGATGAACCAAAAACAATTGAAAAGAAAATTAAGAGTGCTGTAACTGACTCTGAAGGTATCGTGAAATTCGATAAAGAAAACAAACCTGGCATCTCTAACTTATTAACAATCTACTCTTCATTCTCTGGAAAAACAGTTGAAGAAATCGAAGCAATGTACGAAGGAAAAGGATATGGCGACTTCAAAGGCGACCTAGCACAAGTAGTCGTAGAAGCGATTCGCCCAATCCAAGACAAATATAACGAACTAATTAACTCACCAGAACTAGACGAAATTCTAGACAAAGGTGCCGAAAAAGCAAACCGCGTCGCATTCAAACAACTACGCAAAGTAGAAAACGCAATGGGACTAAGCAGAAAACGTAGGTAACATATAAAGCGGAGGCGACTGTTTAGCCCTGACGGCTAAGGTTCTTTCTCACAGAAGGTGCTTTTTACCTTCTCGTGGGGAAGGTTCTTAGACGCGAAGGGCTAGGAGCCAGAGCTGGATTTCATATAAAAGCGGAGGCAGCTCGTTCAGTTCTTAGACACGAAGAGCTTGCTGCTGAAGATAAGTTACACCAAATTAAAAAAACCGCCGATTGGCGGTTTTTTTAATTTACCTTTTGCTCGTTTTCCATTTCCCATAACTTTTCAAAAAATGGTTGCCCTTTTACGAGACGCTCGCATAATTGTTCGTGCTTCTCAGACCAACCTGTTTTCGCTTCCTCATACAGCTTAGCCCAAATATCTTCAAATTCCATATGTTGAACCATTCCGTATGCTGATGGATCCCACTCTGTGAACCAATAGCGAATTTCTGCTGTGTTTTTCGTTGTATGTAATTGATCTAACGCCATAAATAATAATTGTTTAAGCTGTCTTTCTTTACGAGTCAAGCCATTCATAATGAATGGTGATGGTGATAAAATATGATGTTCTTTTTCTATTTCTTCTACTTGGAACTCATACTTTTCTGCTTGTACGTTTTCTACCATCTCATATACCATCTGCTCTTGGCGCGGTATAAGTCTACTTTTTCGAATCGGTACATTGTAACCAATTGTGTCAATCGCAATAATTCCTTTTCCATCTGTAACTACAAAGCAATACTCTTGCTGCAAACGTTCATGATTTTTACGAATATAAGCCTTATGATGTACGTCTTCCAACATTTTTTGCGGAAGCTCTAACAATTCGTTCTCGATGTAATGATATAATGTGGCATCTACTTTTAATAATGGCACTTGATCTAATAGCTCAATCGTATCATCTTTCCGCCATTCGTAAAAATGACAAACGTTATACCCATTTTCTTCACCTTCAAACCAATTTACCCATACATCATGTAGATATAACATTCACTACCCCTCACTTCACTACTGTTTGTATCCATCATTATGTTCAATTTTTCTTAACTTTATTCCACCTAAGGAAATATATTCTAATTATTATTTTTTCTTCTATTAATACTAAAAAA
Source organism: Bacillus cereus group sp. Bc010 (assembly GCF_027716745.1). Classification (NCBI taxonomy): domain Bacteria; kingdom Bacillati; phylum Bacillota; class Bacilli; order Caryophanales; family Bacillaceae; genus Bacillus; species Bacillus cereus group sp. Bc010. The sequence continues at coordinate 10,896 of NZ_JAQFUY010000036.1, read as the reverse complement.
ACAGGAAAGAGAGCTCCTGTTTTTTTATATATGAAATGTATTTGCTTTATTCAATATTTCTTTCGCATCTATAGGCAATAAAGAAAGTGTATCTTCTCCTTCCAAAGTTACACAATCTTTGACAATATGAAATCCAAGCGCATAGCCAAGCATCTTCGGATAAGAATGAAATCCATTTAATAAGATGTCGTGCTCCCTTGTTCCTCGCTTTATACTTATTCTTTCATGCACAACATTTTTCCAATAATATATAGCCTCTTCTTTTGAAAGATACGTCGTCCACGGTGCATTGTTTTTTTCTGAATATCTTTCCGTTACCGCTTGCTCAGCCAAACCTTCCATAATCATCGTATCAAGTAATGTATATTCCGTTTCTTTCGTCTCAATTTGATGTAACCTGCATATGTGATGATATTCATGCGCTAGTAACACTTTTAATTCTTCCACCGAATTCCGTCCACATACAAATAAGAAAATAACGTGACGCATAGATAATCCAGCCCTGCCGTTATACTCTTCTTGTACCGTTCGATTATAGGAATCTGATAATAAAATAAAGACAGGGACATCTGGACCTTTTAGCCAATCTTTCAGCTTCTCATATTCTGCACGTAACTCTTTCCAAACTTCCTTTTTCTCTAACTCTTTAATTTCTCGTTCTCCTCGCATAACGGGGCGATACATACCTTTAGAAATTAAAAAGCGATACAATCTTTCTTTTGGTAGCGGGATATACTTCGTAAACTTCTCACACAGCTTTTCTGGCCGTCCGTAATATAGATGTAACCACTCAGCAGTTTCAACAACCCCCATCTTTATCCCTCCTTTTTCTTATGTATATGCAAAAGGAGAAAAAGGCGTAAAAATAAATAAGGAGTTTTTTCGCAATATGTTACGAAAAAACTCCTTATTTCATCTATTATTTATACGCTTTAAATACTAATACTGCGTTATGACCACCGAATCCTAATGAATTACTTAACACTGCGTTTACTTCTTGATGTCTCGCTTGATTCGGTACGTAATCTAAGTCACATTCTGGATCTGGTGTCTCATAGTTAATTGTTGGAGGAATTACTCCATCTGTAATTGATTTAATAGAGAAAATCGCTTCAACAGCACCAGCTGCCCCTAATAAGTGACCTGTCATTGATTTCGTTGAGCTAATCGCTACTTTATACGCATGCTCACCGAACGTTTCTTTAATTGCCATCGTTTCATACTTTTCATTCGCATCCGTACTTGTACCATGCGCATTAATGTAATCAATATCTTCTGGCTGTAGACCTGCATCTGCTAAAGCTTGACGCATTGCGCGCACGCCACCTTCACCGCCAGGAGCCGGCATTGTAATATGGAATGCATCACCAGTTGCACCGTAACCAGCGATTTCTGCATAAATGTGAGCACCACGAGCTAATGCGTGCTCTAATTCTTCAAGAATTAAAATACCCGAACCTTCACCCATTACGAAACCGCTACGGTTTTTATCGAATGGACGGCAAGCTGTTGCTGGATCTTCATTGAATGTTAATGCTTTCGCTGAGCTAAATCCTGCGAATGCCATACTTGTTAACGGCGCCTCTGCTCCGCCTGTAATCATTGCATCAGCATCACCTCGCTGAATCGCTTTAAACGCATCACCAATTGAGTTTGCACCAGATGCACAAGCCGTTACAGAACAAGTGTTAATTCCTTTTGCTCCTGTTGCGATTGATACTTGGCCTGCTGCCATATCTGGAATCATCATCGGTACGAAGAATGGGCTCACGCGGCGCGGACCTTTCTCAGTAAAAATCTTAAATTGTTCTTCGTATGTTTCCATACCGCCAATACCAGAACCAATCCATACACCAATTCGAGGTCCGTTTTCTTCTGTAATCTCAAGCTTTGCATCTGCAACTGCCATTTTCGCTGCCGCTACTGCATATTGTGTAAAGCGATCCATACGACGCGCTTCTTTTTTATCAATATATTTCTCGACTTCAAAGTCGTTAATTTCTGCTGCTACTTTTGCTGGAAATAGTTCCGGATCAATTCTTGTAAGTCGTCCGATTCCAGATACACCTTTTTTAATGTTTTCCCACGCTGTTTCAACATCTGTACCGACCGGTGTAACAGCTCCTAATCCTGTAATTACGACCCTCTTTTTTTCCATACAAAATACACTCCTTTTTTTCTCTCAGTCCTTATTTACCCCAACGAAGAGCGACTGCTCCCCACGTTAATCCGCCGCCAAAACCAACAAGTATAATTAAATCACCATCTTGAATACGTCCGTTTTGCAATTCCTCTACCATCGCAATCGGAATGGAAGAAGCTGATGTATTACCGAACTTCTCAATTGTCATACTCATTTTTTCTTGTGGTAAATTTAATCTCTCTCTTGCAGATTCCATAATACGAATGTTCGCTTGATGCGGTACTAAGAAATCCACATCTTCTTTCGTAAGACCAGCTTTATCTAAAACGCGAAGACAAGAATCCCCAAGTTGACGAACGGCAAATTTAAAGACTTCTCTGCCATTCATCATAACATACTCGTCTTGATAAAGATGCTTACCGCCACTTCCGTCCGCTCCTAATTCGAAAGATAGAACACCTTTACCTTCTGAAACAGCTCCCATTACGATCGCACCAGCTCCGTCTCCAAATAGTACTGCTGTATTTCGATCGTTCCAGTCTACAATTTTAGATAGTTTATCACTACCAACTACTAGTATATTTTTATAAGTTCCCGTTTGAATAAATTGCTGCGCTGTAATCATTCCGTACATAAAACCAGCACACGCTGCACTTAAATCCATTGCAGCTGCATGTTTTGCGCCAATCGCTTCTTGAATAACACAAGCTACTGCTGGAAAAGCACGATCTGGCGTTACTGTTGCTACTAAAATAAGATCGATATCCTCTCCGCTAATCCCTGCATCTTCAAGTGCTTTTTTAGAAGCCTCTACGGCCATATATGAAGTATCTATTGTATCATCGGCAATGCGTCTTTCCGCAATCCCTGTTCTCGTACGAATCCATTCATCGGATGTATCCATTATTTTCTCTAAATCGTGATTTGTGACTACTTTTTCCGGCACATATCTTCCGATCCCTAAAATGCCCACGTTCACATCGCAGCCCTCCGTTTTATATCAATTATTATGACTTGGTACTAATTTTAAAACATAAATGTATTTTTGTCTAGAATATATTTCAGCTAAAACATAAAGCTAACGCATTATTCACCTTATTGTTCATGAAAAGAAACGGAAACATACCTTTCTCTGTTCTTTCGAAATATAAAAAGGCCCGAACCGCTTCTACTTACGGTTCGGGCCTTTCTTCCGTCTAAAAAAATGCTTTTATTCTTTATCTGCTTTCCCGAGCTCATATGCTTCGTTCATAACTTTCATCAATAACTCTAATACTGGTTGAGCTTTCTCCATATCAAGCGCAATTCCATTATCATCTAAAATGGCCTTAGCTTCTGGTAAATGCTTCATTGCGATTTGTAAAAATTGCATGCTTTTCTCATTCATATTACGTTCTTCCTCTCCATTAAAACTTTCACATACATAGTGTAACATGCTCTCTATCCTTCGTATAACTCTTTATATTTTTTCATATGTGCCAATTGTTTATTTAAACCGTATTCTAACGGAGTATTTCTTTTTATTAAAATATCCTCGGCCGCTCCACCTCTTTCTTCCGCATTCTCTTTATTCACTTTATCCTCTGCACGTAAAAGGTTCATACCTTTTTTCCATAATGATTTTTTGCCACTAAGTAAATTATATATACCGAGATGCTCCTCGTTCATTCCATTTTCCCATAAGTATTCACATACATCTTCAACGTACAGTAGATCACTTCCGTTTTCCTCACCCGCATAATGGCACTCTTTCTCACCCAGTTCTGATAACATGAGCTGATGATACATCATAAAAGGTGGTTGCCATGGACCATATAATGTAGGAACTCGAAATACACTATATTGTACCTCTCCTTTTTTCAATCCTTCTTCCACTTTCGAAAATAAACGTTTATTTTCGGACTCATCTGCGTTTCCTACTTCAATAGAAGAAATTAGATTTAACTTCACTTTATGTTCTTCACACAGTCTTATCATTCGCTTTAAATACTGTAATATAACTCTTTCATTTCGAAAGCCCCTTTGTTGATTTGGTTCATACAGACAAAAGTAAACGGCATCAAATTTCTCTTCCTCTACGGATCTCCATCCGTCTTCATCTCTTATCGAATAATACGTAAATAACGCATTTCGCCCAATTAACAATAACTTCTCTTCATTAATTTTTGTCATACTATCAAATTCATCAAAATCAAGACCATATACTTCTACTTCTTCTGCAATCATTTTATTCACAAGGTGATAACCTACAAACGTAAGTGCACCTATAATTAGCACGCGTTCCATACCACCAACCCTTTCCCCTTGAAACAAATAGCTCCTCATTTATGTATATGGGAGCTTCACAATTCTTCTTCATATTTTTTAAAGAAATCAGTCGTTTGCCTAACCATTTTATATTTCACATCTTGCAGATGGAATAAGACAGAAGTATCGCATTGGTTCAATTGCCTCATTTTCTCGTATTTACGTAGCAGCTGTTTTCTTCCTCTTTTTTCTTGCGTTGATACAAAAATTTTAACAGGTACACAAGACGGAAGAAGCGTAAATGACTTCTTATTTATTTTCGCTTCTAATTCTTCTTCTTTAGCATCATACGCCAAACTTAATTCCTTCAAGAGTCTCTTGTAAAAAAATTTATGCTCTTTCTCAAACTCCACATATTCTGGTAAATCTAAACACGGATTTAACATAATGACAGAACGTATACATTCAGGGTATTTGTTCATCATTTCAAGCGCAACAAGTGCCCCCATACCATCTGCCATAATGTGCATTTTTGCATTTAATGTCTCTTTTCTCAACACAACGTCATATAGACGTTTCGCTAGACGAACAGATTGGTCGTTTCCCCAATGTCTCCCGTATAAATTAGAAGAAAAGACCGTATAGCCTTCCTCAATAAGGCCATGTAAAAAATAAGATCTACCTGTATGCTGTGTCCATAAACTTGTACCATTCTCAATAAAGTAGTTGTAATCACCAAGAAGCATGACAGAAAATCCATTTGGCTTCTCTGGTAAATAAATAACGCATGGTTCTTTTTCTAAGTAAAAAAAACGTTCCGTAATACTCATTTTTCCCCCGCCTTATTTTCTAAACGTATAAAAGTACTCTTTTATAATGTATGAACGGAATGCAAATTTGCGTTGAAAAATCTACAAATATTTTTCTATATTCTTTTTTCAATTGTGTTACAATAAGGACAGATTGAACGAATAGAGGTGTAAAATATGCGTTTCATTTGGGCATTAATTTGGTCGTTCTTGCTTGTACATATGATGAGCTACGTAATCGGCTCTATGACTGGCGGTACATACGATTTTAACCAAGCGTCTATTTTCTCAGTTGTTCTTGCGGTATTCGTACTAGCAATTTCAGCTGCAATTCCAAACGAGCCAGTAGAACAACACTAAAAAAAGAGTCCGGATTTTATCCGAACTCTTTTTTACATGGATAAAAATCCTTTATTATCCTTTAACGGTTAAATAACTAATATAAGGACAAAAAGCACTATTCTCTTATTAAAAAAGATTATATCGTAATATAAAGGAGTAATGTTATGGATTTCAAAGATTATAAGATTTGCAATATTTACGGCCAGCAAATGTGGCATGATCAAGCTATAATTATCGGTAACAAAAAAGGATTAGAACAATTAAGGGATATGATTGATGTAGCATTAACTGAAAATCAAAGTGAAGATATTTTCTATCCAACCGATTTTGAAGGATACGAATTGAAAATTATTTGTCTAGAAGATGAAAAAACATTGGAGCACTTAGCTTTGCCCTACCACGATGAAAATTACTACACTAAAACCGATAATGAAGTTGCACCAGAGTCTATAAACAATAAAAAAAGCACTTAAGAGTGCTTTTTTTAATAGACTGTGGAGAAATCCTCCTCCACAACCTATTTTCATTTCACATGAACAACTAACTCGTTATTTTCTACATCAACCACTACATGACTATTGTCAATAATCGTACCTGCAATTAATTCTCTCGCTAATTTCGTCTCAACTTGACGCTGTACATATCTTTTTAATGGACGGGCTCCGTACATCGGATCGAAGCCAGCTTCGACAACAAACTCTTTCGCTGCGTCTGTTAATTCTACCGTAATGTGACGGTCAGCTAAACGACCTTGTAATTCTTTTACAATTTTATCAACAATACCTTTAATTTCATTCGTTGTAAGAGGTTTGAATAAAATAATTTCGTCGACACGGTTTAAAAACTCTGGTCGGAAATGTCCTCTTAATTGTCCCATAACAAGCTCTCTTGATTCCTCTTTAATGGAGCCATCATCTTCTAATCCATCTAATAAATGAGCAGATCCAATATTTGAAGTCATAATAATAACTGTGTTTTTAAAGTCTACTGTACGTCCTTGCGAATCTGTAATGCGACCGTCATCTAACATTTGTAATAAAATGTTGAATACTTCTGGATGTGCTTTTTCAATTTCGTCTAATAAAATAACGGAATACGGTTTACGTCTTACCGCTTCTGTTAATTGACCGCCCTCTTCATATCCAACATATCCAGGAGGCGCACCAATTAAGCGTGACACAGCGTGTTTCTCCATATACTCAGACATATCAATACGAATCATTTGTTCTTCACTATCGAATAATGACTGCGCTAACGTTTTTGCAAGTTCTGTTTTACCAACACCAGTAGGTCCTAAGAAAATGAAGGAACCAATCGGACGGTTCGGGTCTTTAATACCTGCGCGCGCACGAAGAACTGCGTCTGATACTAAGCTTACCGCTTCCTCTTGTCCGATGACACGCTCTGATAAAATTTGCTCTAAACGTAGTAATTTCTCGCGTTCACCTTCAACGAGTTTTGCAACAGGAATGCCAGTCCAACGTGAAACAATATCAGCAATTTCTTCTTCACTTACTTCCTCACGTAATAAACGATTTTCTTGTTTATTATGCGCGCCCATTTCTTCTGCTTCTTTTAACTCTTTTTCAATTGCAGGAATTTTTCCGTGGCGAAGTTCCGCTGCTTTATTTAGATCGTAATTCCCTTCTGCTTCTTCTAATTCACGGCGCAGACGCTCTAAATGTTCACGTAAGTCACGAACTTTGTGAATATCTTCTTTTTCTTTCTCCCATTTGGCTCTCATACCACTTGCAACTTCTTTTAAATCCGATAATTCACGTTGCAACGTTTTTAGACGTTCTTGGCTACCAAAGTCCTTTTCTTTTCCAAGAGCCGCTTCTTCAATTTCTAGCTGCATAATGCGGCGCGTTACTTCATCTAATTCTGTCGGCATAGAATCGATTTCTGTACGAATTGTTGCACACGCTTCATCGACAAGGTCAATTGCTTTATCTGGTAAGAAACGGTCCGAAATATATCGATCTGATAAAACTGATGCTGCTACAATCGCGCGGTCATGAATATTTACACCGTGATAAATTTCAAAGCGCTCTTTTAAACCACGTAAAATGGAAATTGTATCTTCAACAGTTGGTTCTTCTGCTAATACTTGTTGGAAACGTCTTTCTAGCGCTGGATCTTTCTCAATATATTTACGATATTCATCTAACGTCGTCGCCCCGATACAATGCAATTCACCACGCGCAAGCATCGGTTTTAACATATTCCCTGCATCCATTGCGCCTTCTGTTTTACCAGCGCCGACGATTGTGTGAAGTTCATCAATGAATAGTAAAATACGACCTTCACTCTTTTTAATTTCATTTAATACAGCTTGGAGACGCTCTTCAAATTCACCGCGGAATTTCGCTCCAGCTACAAGCGCACTCATATCTAATGCAAAGATTGTTCTATCTTTTAATCCTTCAGGTACATCCTTTTTCACAATACGCTGTGCTAACCCTTCAACAATTGCTGTTTTACCAACACCTGGTTCACCAATTAAAACTGGGTTGTTTTTCGTTTTACGTGAAAGAATGCGGATTACGCGGCGAATTTCACTATCGCGGCCGATAACAGGGTCAATTTTCCCCGCTCTTACTTCCGCCACTAAATCACGACCATATTTTTCTAACGCTTCATAAGTTGCTTCTGGATTTTGACTAGTCACTCTTTGATTCCCCCGAACTGTCATTAAAGACTGTAATAAGTTATCTTTCGTAATATGAAATCTTGTAAATAATTGGTTTATATCGCCTTTTTCTTCAGTAAAAGCAAGTAATACATGTTCAACTGAAATGTAATCATCTTGCAATTTTTCTGCTTCTTTTCCTGCTCTTACAAGCAGTTGTTGCAAAGCACCTGTTATATATAATTTACCTGCTTCTGCACCGCTTCCCGTTACAGAGGGCTTTTTCTTAATTAAACCTTCAGCACCTTGTTTTAACGCTTCTATATCGACATTCATTTTTTGAAAAATACGTACTGCTAGCCCATCTTGCTCTTCTAATAATGTAAACAAGAGATGAACAGTATCTACTTCTTGATGATGATGAGATACCGCTAAAGATTGAGCACTCATAATCGCCTCTTGTGTTTTTGTTGTCATTTGATTTAAGTCCATCTTTATAGTCCTCCAAATGTTCGACTTTCTTTGACCTTTGATTTGATTATACGCCAACTGACTTTTTTATACAATAATTTTGATTATGTATTTTCAAACTTATTATTAGAAAAAGAAAAAGGGAGCATGCATGATACGACTGAAAAATATACGGTAAATGAAATTATAATGTGTAACGACAAAAAAGCCGCAATAATAATTGCGGCTTCTATTACGGTTTTCTTTTATATGTCCACTGGCGGTTATGATTTGTGTTATCTGGAAACTTTTCACCAGCAGTTAGTTTTACCATTTGCGGATCTTTCACCATACTTCCCGTTTCACCAATTTCTACGTAAATGCCATCATTTGGCGCTTTTTGTCCAGAACGAAACCTACGATTTTGTCCCATTTCCATTCTCCTTCCATGACGTCTTTGCCTCATTAGTATATCCATTTTAAAAGAAAGCTTGTCTGTCATGTTTAGGAAACAAGTACTACATTTCATTCTTGCACATATACATGAATGACACAAGCTTAAAGCAGGGATTTCTTCCCTATTTGTAGAAAAAAAAGAAACCAACCTACTATAGGCCAGTTTCAAAGGAGAGTCAAACATATACGAGAAGATTACATGTTCATTATAAGCCTCATCCTACGAACAATGTAACCCTTTTCACAATTTGTCCATAATGAAAGAAACATTGTTTGAACTTTCTAAAAAGATGTTGACTTTTCTTAATTTCCAGCGAGAAATAGTAGTCACCGCAACACTTTGCGACGTAAGATGGATATATAGTGAAGTTTCCATCTTTGGTGGTCTCACCCAGCTTAACCTCTTATTTCTGCATATTAAAACGGAAATACAGATAGAAACAAAAATAAATTATTATAAGAGGTGAAATTATGAACAAACAGCATTTAATCGCACTAGACTTAGACGGCACTTTATTAACAGACAACAAAATAATTTCCACTCGAACGAAACATACAATTGCAAAAGCAAAGGAACAAGGACATATTGTCGTTATTTCAACAGGACGTCCATTCCGCGCTAGTTATGATTACTATAAAGAACTTGGTCTGAATACACCAATCGTAAACTTTAATGGCGCTTACGTACATCACCCTCTTGATTCAAAGTGGGGCACACATCACTCTCCTCTTGAGCTAGCAACAGCACAAGAAATTGTCCGAGCTTGCTTTGATTTTGGCGTGAAAAATATATACGCTGAAGTAATGGACGATGTGTATGTTCGTGAAATTGATGAAGATAAAAAACATATTTTTGAATTCGGTTCTCCAAACATTTTTACAGGAGACTTATTAAATATTTTAAACGATCATCCAACTTGCTTATTAATTGACGCACATGACGAGCATTCCAGTGCAATTCGTCAACATTTAACTGATATGCATGCTGAAGTAATTGACCATAGAAAATGGGGCGCACCTTGGCCAATTATTGAAATTGTAAAAAGCGGATTAAATAAAGCTGTCGGACTACAAAAAATTTCTAGTCATTACAACATTCCACAAGAGCGAATTATCGCTTTCGGTGATGAAGATAACGACTTTGAAATGATTGAATTTGCTGGTCACGGCATCGCAATGGGAAATGCCATCCCTGAATTAAAATCACTCGCAAACCATACGACGCTAACGAACGAAGAAGATGGCATTGCACTATATTTAGAAGAGGTTCTTGGGTTGTAATCTAAAAATTCCCTGCTTATAGTTTCTCGCCAAACGCTCATACTATCATTAGACGCAAAAGTTAGCGCGTCGATTGTTTTCAGCTAAATAAAGGGGGTTTTTCGAATGGGTAAAAAGAATAAATCAAAACGTTTTATCCAACAAGGAGCCGATGCTGTTATGAAGCATGATGCAAGATTCCCGTACCGAGGTACATTAGCTGAGGCAGAAAAAGCGAGAAGTAACTCTTCTTTTGGAGGGGTCTAAATGGGGAACTTACTATTTCAACAAGCTAGAGATGCTGTTGCAAATGCCGTATCTTGTTCAAGCGGTGCCGAGCAACAAGATCTCGTATATAGAGCAAAAAACGCTTTGCACTCTGCATACGCAAACTCTTCAACAGCTGAAAAAGTTCAGCTACGTGAAATGCAAGAGCAGTTGCAAAACATTACGAATGCACATTAAAAAAGAGGACCAGCTTGGTCATCTCCCTGTCAAGTAGACAGTCATAAAAAGAGTATTATGCCACGGCCTTTTCCCGATATTCTATCGGGGAA
>NZ_JAQFUY010000035.1:0-40291 GCF_027716745.1 Bacillus cereus group sp. Bc010 | reverse complement strand
AAATAGACGTCGCCTTTGGTAGCAAGAATCCCACTGACGTTAGTCAGCTTGCGGCTTTAGCCGTGGGAGTGTCAATACATTATACCAATAATCTGAGGCTCAAGCTTACAAATTCAACCTCAGGTAACCCCAAAATATAGAATAATATTTGTTTGTTTTATAGTTACTAAGAGCGGATATTAACTCATATATTGAACTAATTATCCCCTATTAATCATAGTACAGTTAATACCTCGCTAGTCTTCTACTTTCTCAAATAATAAAGCAAGCCCTATTCCGCCCCCTATTCCTAATGTCGTGATTCCATATTTTATACGCTCTCGTTTCGCCTGATAAAACAAACGTGTTACAAGCATAGCCCCAGATGCACCGTACGGATGACCGAGTGCAATTGCACCACCATTTACATTTAATTTTTCATATGGAATTTGTAACTCCTTTGCACAAGCTACAACTTTTGAAGCAAATGCTTCATTTATTTCAAAATAATCGATGTCCTCTACTTTCATATTCCTTTCGTTTAGTAATTTGTTCACCGCAAATATTGGACCAGTCCCCGGAAGGTTGGGATCTACTCCAACTACAGCACTGCGAACAAAACGAAGAACAGGCTTGTATCCTAATTTTCGAGCTTGCCGCTCTTCCATTACAAGAACTGCACATGCCCCATCATTTACACCACATGAATTCCCTGCCGTTACTGTACCATTTTGTAAAAATGCAGGTTTTGTTCTTTTAATCATTCGTTCATAATTCATTTCTAGCTTTATAGATTCATCTAATAATCCATTAAAAGACATTATTTCATCATGTATATATCCTTTTTCTAATGCTTGCAGTGTTCGTTTGTAACTGAGGCAAGCATACTCGTCTTGCATTTCTCTCGTGATGTTATAACGTTCTGCAACATATTCAGCCGCTACTCCCATATCAGGATCACCTATTGTTTCTGGTGAAAATCGTGCTCTATTTTGAAAAGGTGATGTACTTGTACTCTCTACTCCTCCTGCAATATAACAATTACCTGCCCCGCCTTGAATGAAATAACATGCGGTGCGAATCGCTTCCAATCCGGCACCACATTGCCGATCAATTGTTACTCCCGGAATATGATAACCTAGTCCTGCTTCTAAAGCAGATAATCTCGCAATATTCCCTCCTGGTCCCACAACATTCCCTAATATAACATCGTCTATTTCTCTCTCAATCCCTTTACTTAAAAACGTAAGGAGTGGTGCTGCTAATTGCTGAACTTCATAATCTTTTAACATCCCATTCTCCTTGCCAATGGGTGTTCTTTTCGCCTCTACAATAACTGCCCTATTCATATATTTTCTCCCGTTTTTCAATCATACTTTTTGCTACCATACGAGCAATCTTTCCACTATTTGTATAAGGTATTTCATCTACAAAATGCCATTCTTTCGGTATTTTAAACGAGGATAATCGTTGTAAGCAAAAACTCTTTAATTGTTGCCTCGTAGCACTTCCTTTGACGATGGCGACAGGCTTTTCACCCCAATAACTATCATTCACACCAACTATAACTATTTCATCTACAGCTGGATGTTCATGTAATACACTTTCTATTTCTTCTGGAAAAATATTAATTCCTCCAAATAAAATCATATTCTTTTCTCTACCTACAATATATATAAAGCCTTCTTCATCTTCATAGCCTACATCTCGCACTGTCATCCAGCCATCTGCATTCAATTCTGGAACTACAATCCCATTTAATATGTAACCCATAAAAAACTGATCACTTTTCACATAAACAGTTCCTACCTCACCTTTCTGTACTTCTTCACCTGCTCCATTACATATTCGAACTTGCACATTGTGACAAGATTTCCCTACTGAATTTGGCCTTCTTTCACTCTCTTCATCAACTAATGCTGTTACAAAACTTAGTTCCGATGCACCGTAAAATTCATATTTTTGCGCATAAGGAAATATACTCTTTATTTTTTCTTTCGCCTCAGCTTCCCATTTCGCTCCTGACGAAATAATTTTCAATGTATTTTCTATTACTCTCTTTTCTTTATATAAAGATTCTAGCATTGTCGGAACTGTATACATGACCGAATTTTTTTCCGTTTCTAACTTATCCAACACTTGATTTGGAATAAACTTTCTCATAATATGCACCGTTTGTCCTATATATAATGCACTTATTGCCCCGTATAAAAAAAGAGAATGAACGAGCGTTCCAGCTATTAAAATAGAATCTTCTTCTTTCATATGAAAATCATGTATATTGCAATCGAAACTATGAACCCACGATTGTTGTTCACGTAAAAATGCTTTTGCTTTTCCAGTTGATCCTGATGTGAATCCGATGTAAAAAGGAGCATTTTGTACATTTTTTACGGACTGATATGTAGGAAGATAGTGCTCTATCATTCTTTTCCACTCATCAATTTCTATTACTCTTCCTTCTTCACCGGGTAGATCATTTACCTTATATCGCTCTGTCACAATCACATCCGGATCACTGATTGCAATCCTTTCTTTAAGCTCATGCTGTTTCCACCTTATATCGAATGGCACACAAACCCATCCGGCCATAGCAGCACCAGCAAATAGTTGTAAAAACTCGATACGATTTTCTAATACAATTGCTATCGTTTTATTCTTTGACTTTTTTTCATCCAACCAGCTTGCTACTTTACACACTGACTCAAACCACTCTTTATATGTTAAAACTCGATCATTTTCCTTTATTGCTATTTTATTCGGTTGTAAGGAAGCATGCTTTTTATATTCTTTTGTAATCCCCATATGAGACGTCCTTTCTCTTAAAAATAATAAAAAGAAACACGCAATGAACGTGTTTCTTCTCTTTTTTATCCCGCATTTGTATATTTCCCACTCTTTAAAGCAGGCGTAATAATATGTTTCAATGAACGGTGTAATTTTGTTACAAGAACTGCTGCAATAATTATTTTTATACAATCCCCTGGTAAGAACACAGCACTTACTTTCATCGTCTGCCATATAGAAATATCCATTACGAAAGCTTGTACAATAATACCCAATACATAAACTACGAAAATACCACCAATTATATTAATGCATAATACTTTTATTATAGAAACTTCACGTAAACGCTCAATTAAATAACCAATGACAAACGCTCCAACAATATAACCAAGTAAATATCCTGCACTTGGCCCAACAAATACACCAAAGCCACCACGTCCACCAGCAAGTAATGGTGCTCCAACTCCTACAATAAGTAAGAAAACAAGTTGACTTAATGCACCAAGACGTGATCCTAACAGTCCACCAGCAAGCATAACACCAAGTGATTGTAATGTAATTGGAACTGGTGTAATAGAAAGAGCAATTGGAGGAATTAATCCTAACACTCCCATAATAGAACTAAATAAAGCGACGAAAACTAAGTTTTTTGTATTCATATTTGCTTCTCCCATTTGTAAACTGAAAATAATTTTCGGATAACATATTATAGAAGTTATATTATATTTCTATCTAGAATTTGTCAACTTATTTTCATAATAGGTTTACAAATATGAATTCCATTATTCCCCTTTACCCAAATGCTCAAGTTCTTTCCGAAGCGCTTGTTTTAAAAACTTCCCAACAGATGTTTTCGGTATTTCTTCCATAAATACAATCTCGTCTGGCAACCACCACTTTGCAAACTGCGGTTTTAAAAACGCATATATTTCTTCTTTTGTTACTGTACTATTTTTCTTTTGAACAACGCAGGCAACTGGTCGCTCTTGCCACTGCGGATGAGGAACGGCAACGACAGCTGCTTCAAATATAGCATCATGTGCCATTAAAGCATTTTCAAGGTCCACTGAGGAAATCCATTCTCCCCCACTTTTAATAACATCTTTCGTACGGTCAACAATTTTCACGCAACCTTCCTCATCGACTGTGACAACATCTCCTGTATATAACCATCCATCACGAAAACCTTCGACAGTACGCTCATCGTTATAATAGCTTTCAGCGATCCATGGTGCTCGTAAACAAAGTTCTCCCATCTCTGTACCATCCCACTTCACTTCACCATTTGTACCGACTACTTTCATCTCTACACCAGGTACAAGATACCCTTGTTTTGATCGAATTTCTAATTGCTCTTCATACGATAATTCTGTTTCATAACTTTTTAAACGCGCAAGTGTTACGAGTGGGCTCGTTTCCGTCATACCATATGCATGGATGAAAGGAACATTATGTTTCTGTTCAAATGCTTTAATAACACTTTTCGGTGCAGCTGCACCACCACATAGTATTCTCGTCATACTAGATAAATCGTAACTATTATTTTCTAACTCTTGTAATACACCGAGCCAAATTGTCGGCACACCAGCAGCTAACGTCACTTTTTCAGATTGGATCATTTCTAATAAAATTTTGGGTGTAAACATCGGTCCTGGAAGAACTTGTTTTGATCCAAACCACGTAGCAGCGAAAGGAAGTCCCCAAGCATTCACATGGAACATCGGTACAATCGCCATTGCTGCATCACTTTCCGATAAAGCAGCTGTATCCGCTAAACCAAGTGCCATACAATGCAATACAGTACTACGATGCGTATATACAACACCTTTTGGATTTCCTGTAGTCGCCGACGTATAACACATACCAGCAGGTGTGTTTTCATCAATATCTTTTACAAATTGGAAATTTGGATCGCCTTCTTCTAATAGCTTTTCATAATGATATACAGGTTCTAGCGTAGTATTTGGAAGTTCATCTTTATCAGTCATAATAATGTAAGCTTGTACAGCTGATAGTTGTGATTGAATATTTTCAACGAGCGGTACGAGATCTTCATCTATAAGTAGAATGCGATCTTCTGCGTGCTGAATAATATATAAAATATGTTGAGGAGATAAACGAATATTAATTGTGTGCAAAACAGAAGCAATACCTGGAATAGCAAAATACGCTTCCACATGTCGATGATGATTCCACGCTAACGTTCCTATACGCTCGCCTTCCTTAATTCCTAACTTTTTTAACGCACTGGAAAGCCTTCTCGTCCTTTCACCTAACTGCTTATACGTTAACGTCGTAATTGTATCATGTGTCCGTGAAACAATTTCTTTCTTTGAAAACAATTTTTCTGCTCTTTCCATCATAGAACTAATTGTTAGCGGTACATTCATCATCATATTGGTTATATCCCCCTTTAAAGCGTTTTCATTTTTCGTTTATTATAACAGACTCTCGTAAATAATTACGACATTTTTCTGTATTTTCTGAATTATTTCTTTGGAAATAATTCAGAAAATACTAAGAGAAAATATACTAAAATTCCTTCTTACGATATATAAATACCGAAATAACAAAAGAAAAGATATATATGATAACGCCAAATATTGTATATAGAATTGAAACGTATACAGATAAATTTAAATTTGATATTGGAAATTGTCCTATTAAATAGCCAATTACACTTTGTAATCCAAAATAAATAACAAGTCCCCCACATGCGCCTCCAATTGTAATAGCATCAGATTTTTCTGCTCCAAAAATATAGAGGAGTGGATAGGCTATTGCTCCGGCATTAAGGATGATGAACGTCCCTAAAGAAACACTCTTAAATATATCATCATCAATTGGCGTATCTGAAACTGAAGCATGTACGTAAAATATGCTATACGATAATAAAGTACCAATAATTACAACTATAAAATAGAAAAGGTAGTGACTTTGCACAATGTTATTTCTAGTAACCGGTAAAGTAAGTACATATTTTTCATAACCCGACTTACTCTCATACTTAATAACTTCAAGTGCAGGAATTGCAGCAAATAAGATAATGAATGTAGCAATTAAACGGTACATTGAAGCATTACCAAAATAAAAAACAAATCCCGATCCTAATATCGCTATTCCCATGAACGTAAAGAAAGTTCGATACACTAGATAATAGTTTGTCAATAATAAACCTTTCATTTATTTTTCACTCCTTGTTAATAAAACACTTATTTCTTCTATCGAAATAGTTCTATGAGCAATCCCATTTGGTAGTTTATGCACATCTGATACAAGTACATTGAAATAAGAACCATTATTCCTTTTCACCACAACTATATCTTTGTTGATTAAAGTTAGTTGTTCCTCATCAACACCTACAATGGCATAATTGTCTAAAACCTTATCCTTTTCTTCATTCAATAAAATTTCTCCATCTTTTATCACAATAAGGTGACTAGCTATTTTTTCTACATCACTCATAATATGTGAAGAAAGTAATATACCACCATTACTTTTATTCACAAAACTTTTTAATTCCTCTAACACCTGCTCCCTAGATGAAGGATCAAGACCTCCCGTCGCTTCATCTAGAATTAATAATTTGGCATTATGTGATAATGCAACAGCTATAGATAGTTTCATCGACATTCCACGGGAAAACCTACCTACTTTTTCATAAGTAGGTAAAGAGAAAGAATGAACTAATCGGTAAAAATTTTCTCTATCCCAAGAGTCAAACATCTTTTCAAAAACCTTATTTATTTGTTTTATTGTAAGATGAGCCGGGAGATTCATAGCATCAAATACGACTCCAATCTTCCCCTTATTCTTGGCATCTTTATTTATATTTTCTTTACCAAATATTTTGACTGTACCACTATCTTTAGAAATTAATTGTAGTACTGTTTTAAAAGTTGTTGATTTCCCTGCCCCATTGTCACCAATGAATCCAACAATTGATCCAGACGGCACATTGAAAGAAACATCTCTTAAAACAACTTTGTTTCCAAATGATTTACTTAAATTTTCAATTTCTAGAAGATTTGACATCATTACACTCCTATCTTAACTTTTCATAAAAGTATGTTTTCTCCTATTAAAAATTATCCACTTTTTCTCTCACTTTCTTTTTCAGTTTAAAAATAAGACGATTACTATATTCTTTATTTTCTACTAAAATTCGATACACCTCTAATACTCCTAACACACGAACAAAAAGATAGACTCCAATTGCAATAAGTACAACACAGTAAGGGTAATACTGCACTAATTCTCCTGAAGTGATATGCTTTTTCTCAAACAAAAACGGTATTGCGCCTGCGGCTATAAAACAAAATCCAATGATCATTACTGCCGCATACTTTTTCTTAATAATCGCATATCTTTTTGTCAATTCTTTTAGAAAGTTTTGATCAAATAATAGTTCTTCTTTTTTCAATACATTGTATCGACTCTCTTCTATCGTTGCAGGTACCATCATTGCTCCAATTCCAAGAACAGCAATAATAATGACAAGGAATGTCGACACTGTTGCATTTTCTTTAAATAATAAATACGGTATTGTAGATAAAATGAGCAAACTAAATCCTAACGCAATATATTTAGAAATTTTTTGTCCATACACTACATACCCTTCTGCCATTTCCTGACTTACGTAATATCCATCTACATTTTCATTACTTTGCTCAGCAGTTTCCTTTAATAAATAATCCAATGATACTTCAAATACATTTCCAATCATTATTAACTTTTCAGTTTCAGGAAAACCTTGACCGTTTTCCCATTTACTAACCGCTTGCCTTGTTGTGTTTAATTTCTCGGCTAATGCTTCTTGAGAAAGACCTTTTTCTTTTCTTAATTTAAAAAGCTTCTCACCAAATCCCATATGTGTGTCCCCCTTTGTTTTCTTACCTAAATTGTATGTAAACATTGCACTTATCTCTATCTTCCTATGGTTGCACTTTGTCAACTTACGGTTGCGATTGTGTTATATAGCGGTTTTATATACGATTTAACTATTTTTCTTCTAAGATTGTGGCGTTAATAAATCACCCTCTCCTAATAACTAATTATAACAATTAAAGGTAATTATTGTTATAAAAAATAAAAACTCCCTTATTCATTTAAAGGAGTTTTTAATATGAAATATTTCATTTATCCATATATCTTTCTCGAGATATACAATATCTTTTCGTGTCACGATACTTACCTTTAATGAACATATCCTTTTGAATCGTGCACTCGTACTCCATATTCAAACGTTTCATTAATTTTTCAGATGCTTCATTTTCTGAATCACATCCCACTTCAATACTATTAAGATGCAACTCATGAAAACCATAGTAGAAAAAAGCTAACACAGCCTCGGTAGCTAATCCTCTTCCCCAATATTTTCGAGATAAGGCGTATGCAATTTCTGCTGTATGTGCGGTCAAATCATATTTTATAAATCCACACGTTCCTATAAGTTTTTGCTTCTCTTTTAACACGATTCCAAGAGGCGCTACTTGTCCTTTATTATATTGACTCACAATTTCTTCTACATAGTTATATGTGTCACATAACGATTGATGAGCATCCCATACAGTATAAGTTGTCATCTCTTTATCTGCAGCATACTCATATATATGTAAACTATCACTCATATTAATTTCCCTTAATATAAGACGTTTCGTATACAATGTTGGATATGACCACTTCTCAATAATCATAACGGCTTCTGCTTAAACTTTTCATAATGTCGTACTTTTAATAAAAGGACATTCCCGCAATCTGTACAAATATAAGCATCTACCGGTGAAGATGTGAACATCGTCTCCTTTTTCCGTATTTGTGCATAACCGACAAACTCACCTTCTCCTATATTTTGAGAACCACAATTAGAGCATGTCTGCACGTCTTTCTGTTTCATGAGAGCACCACCTTTAATCTGTTTCTACTCCCTTCGACAGTTCACTTCCATTTCCCTTCCAAAAAACCTCTTATTCTCTTACATTTCAACAGGAATCTCAGAACAAACATCGTATATGTACTATGAAATATATTTATTGACGGAGGAACTTTATGAGTACGATTATGACGTTTAATACAGCTCAAGAAATTGAAAACGCAGAAATACATATGCTCTCTTCTAGATTAACGCTATTACAAGCAATAAACGGAAATCCAATGCAAGTACAAATGAAAAAGTTCGGTAGTGCCACTGCTTTTTCATCAAAAGTAATTGCTGGTCCGGCTTTTAATACGGTAAAAGGTATTACATTTACAAATACAGATAAGTTTACAAATACAGATGAGTTAGATGAAATTATCTCTTATTATCAATCACTACAAATCCCTTGTCGTTTTGAAATTACACCCGCTCAAGGTACAGCTGAACTATTTCATTACTTATCTGAAAAAGGTTTTTATCAATCTAGCTTCCATACCGCTTTATATAGTATACCGAGAGAAAACCCCTCCCTTCTTCCTTCTAACATTTCAGTACGCCAACTAAAAGAAAATGAATTTCATATTTTTGCAGATATATATGTACGTGGTTTTAACATGCCACCCTTTACAAAAGATGGCGTGCGCCAAAATAACGAAATTCTTTACGATAAACCAGGATGGTATTTTTTCATAGCCGAAGTTCAAAATACTCCTGCAGGCATTGGTGTTCTGTACATAAATAATGGGATTGCTTCATTAGCTGCTTCTGCTACTTTGCCAGAATTTCAGCGTAAAGGCTGTCATACTGCCTTAATTCAAAAACGACTTGAGACAGCTATTGAATCCAATTGTCATTTAATAGTCGGACAAGCAAAATTCGGTAGCGGCAGTCAAAATAATATGGAACGTGCTCATATGAAAATCGCTTATACGAAATCAATATGGACTGCAAAAGACATATAATTAACATTCCTTCTCCTTGCATTACAATTTTATACATTCTATGACAATTCTTTTTCTATACCATTAATCATTTGAATATTCAAACTGTATTTGTTAAGCTATTACTAGATACATCATTCAACTTGCAATATGAAAAGAAAATTCTAATCAAACTACAAGGAGGAGAAATGTATGACTGAACATGATCATGGTTTAAAAGAAAAAGTAGAAGGTGCTATTGATAAAGTAAAAGGCGAAGTAAAAGAAGTTGTCGGGAAAGTAACTGACAATAAAAAATTACAAGCTGAAGGAAAATGGGATAAAGTAAAAGGCACTGCTAAAGATACGGTTGGCAATGTGAAAGAAAAAGTACATGAATATAAAGAACATAAAAATGAGAAATAAAAAAGAGCCCAATGGCTCTTTTTTATTTTCCTTCATTCTTCTCTAACACATACAAATCTTCTTCAATATTAGATAATTTCTCTATTACAAGCTTTCTAGCATCTCCAATTGCTTGATTGTATGCAAATGGTCCTACTAATTTAATCATTTCTTCTATTAAACGCTCTGCTTGGAAGCGTCCAATTTCATCTAAATCTTCTTCAACGAAAAATTGCTGAATTTGTGCTACTAGCTCTTCTTTTTTATCATTTGGTATTTTTATATTCATCATCATTTGTTACTCCTCTATATTTATGATAGTACGTTTCTTAACTCTACCATAGAAAAACGCTTTCCAGGACAAGTTTTTGTAACCCCTTCTAGCTCTCTATGACCGAGTATATTTTCTTTCTTTATAGCAAACTGCTTCATAAACATTTTACATAAAGAATATAATGCATTCATTTGTGCAGGAGTTGGATCGTATTTATCAAAATTACCTGTCATACATATTCCAATTGTATCCCTATTATTATCTTTCGCATGTGCTCCAATATGTAAACCTCGTCCTTCAACTATGGTTCCATCTTCTTCAATAAAATAATTGTAACCAATCCCGCTCCATCCTCTTACTTTTTGATGAAACTCATGTGTTTGATATACATCCCATCCATCTTCGGATGTATGGTGGATAATCAGTTTATTCACTTTTTCTAAAGGAACTAATTCATCTTGAAAGGTTAAATTAACACATTTAATTTCCATTTGAACATCCTCCCTTAAAAATCAATCATCATCATTGTTTTATCATCTGGTCTTATTCTCTTTTCTCCTTCTAGCTTTTCGATAATTGCTACATATTCACTTATACTATTCTTTCTTATATATGCAACAGCTTGTTCGAGCGACCAATCTGGGTGGAATAATCCGTCTGAACAAATAAAAATGCCGCTCACTTCATCTATATGTAATTCACCATGCTGTAAATAATGTATCGCTTCTTTCATTCCGTTTGCAACGGAATACCCGCCCTGCATATTTGCAAGATAACGATTATATTTTAACTGTTCTCGCACATCTTGAAAAACATGTTCTTCTAGTACAGATAACCCTTGTTTACGATCTTCTTCTCTCTTCTTTTTTGCTCGTTTGCTAATTCCTTCAACTGTGTCTTTCGTTAATACTTGTATTGTTCCATTTCGAAGTATTGCGACAATCATACAGTCCCCTAACTGTGCGTATTCAATTTTCTCTCCACCTATTTGAACTGCCGCAATACATGTGCACCACAAATGCTCTTTTTTTCTCGTATCTACCTTATATTCTAACATTTTTCTTTGCAATGCTTCATTTGCTTTTGCAACTGCAACTGGTAAACTATGATTTTCACGTAATGAAGCAAAATAACTTGCAAATAAATGCGAAGCGATGTATGCTCCATTATGTCCCTGTTCATCACGAAACGGGACGAGAGGTGTTGCACCGTCACATACACCATACATCTTATTTTCTTCATTACAAAAATAAGAATCCTCACATTCTTGCTTCAACGGGCTTTTCTGTTGATATGTTTTTATCTTCACAACTGTATCCCCTTTCAAATGATAAAATACTCAAATTCTTTTGATTAATCAAATTTACCGAAATAAACTGTTTTTACCCAAAACTTTCAATATCATATATAATCTTGAAATAATATGAATTTTTTAGTGAAGGACGGGAAAGAGATGGTCAGATTTCTTGGTGTTATTATTGGTTCTATTATTATTGCGATTGCCTTTAATCTTTTCCTTATCCCCCACAAAATTTTAAGTAGTGGAATTGGCGGAATTGCTATTATTTTAGGGATTGTAACTCCTGTAAACACAGGTATTATTAACTTTGTATTAAACTTACCTATCCTTATTTTAGGATACATAGGCCTTGGAAAAAAAGTAATTTTTAACACGATTGTCTCTGTTATTGTATTATCTGTTGCATTATACTACGTTCCAGTAAAAGTCGTAGCAACAGATCCACTTTTATCTTCCATCTTTGGTGGTGTCATTGCCGGAGCTGGTATCGGTCTTGTTTTTAACTGTAATGGATCAACTGGTGGATTTGATATTATCGGTATGTTGTTGTCTTGCAAAAGAGACATTAAACTTGGTGGATTCCTTATTATTTTAAATGCAGTCGTTGTTATTATTGCAGGATTCTTCTTCACTTGGGATGTTGCCCTTACAAGCTTACTTTCCATTTATGTAACTGGTAAAGTTATCGATGCTATTCATACGAAACATCGCAAGGTTACACTTATGATTGTAACAAATGAAGCGGAAAAAATGAAAAAACAACTTCTTTCAACTGTTGTACGTGGCATTACATTACTTGATGGCGAAGGTGCTTATTCTAGCGAAAAGAAACGTGTACTTATGACCGTTGTTTCTCGAGAAGAATTAGCAAGTATGAAATTAACAATTTCTGAAATTGACCCTCATGCATTCGTTAACATTACCGAAACGGTTGAAGTATTAGGATTGTTTAGAAAAGTTTAAAAAACTAGGTGGATTTCCACCTAGTTTTTTATTTTCCATAAATTCAATTCGATTTCCGAACGGATCTGATACGTAAAATCTAATTACATCTGGACGTGCATGGTCATCTATTACTTCCATACCTTGCTTTATTAACTCTTGTTTAAATTCATCAATTTTTAAAACATAAAAAGCTGGATGCGCCTTTTTTGTTGGATTGAAGTTTTGCTCAACTCCGATATGAATCTCTTGATTTCCACACTTAAACCAACATCCACCACGTTTCTTTAATTCCTCTGGCTTCGGAATTTCCTCCATACCTATTTTTTCACCATAAAATTCTCGTGCTTCTTCTTCACACCTGCTAAACACCCTACAGGCGCAGCTACTTGTACATGATCGATCCCTTGAATATAATTTTTCATTTTCTCTCCCCTCCTCTATCCTAATATTATAAGGAAAACCTACTCCTGTAACTTACAGAAGGTTTATAAAACAATATAAGCTCCCCTTATTACTACCCTACATTCACTTTGCGAAAAATAAAGAAAACAAAATTTATTCTATAACTTCCATTTTTTATAGAAATACACATTACATCTATATTATAGTTATGAATAGACAAATCTTTTTAGATGCTATTTGTACGGAGGAACTATTATGAGTCGTAAAAAATATTCATCAACTCAAAGAAAACGTCATCCGAACATTTCTAGACGTTTACGCAACCATATACAAGATTGTTCATTAACAGAAATGTACGCATCTCTGTTCGAACACAACCCTGATGGTATTATTTCATTAAATTTAGAGGGAATTATTATACACACTAATCCTTCTGCCGAAAGAATACTAGGTTACACTTCTTCAGAGTTAGAGCGGAAAAGCATTACCTCGATTTTAGAAGCTCATATTTCTGAGCAAGTATTACAAAATATAAAGAATACGGAAGCGGATAATCAACAAGAGTATATTTTATCTATTTATCATAAAGATGGATTCTTATTAGATGTCGTGACAAAACTAGTTCCTATTTTTGTCCAAAATCGTCTAACTGGCGTATATGCCATTATGAAGCCTCTTGAAAAATCAAAAAGAATTGAGAAAAAGCTTAAAGAAAGTGAGAAGAGGTTACGTACATTAGTAAACTCCATGCCTGCGTTTGTTATATTTAAAGATCATGAAGGGCGCTGGCTTGAGGCAAATGACTACGCACTTTCTTGCTTCAATTTCCATCATGTACCTTACCACGGAAAAAAAGATAGTGAACTCATTCAATATAATGAAGCGTACCGAGAAGCTTTTTTACATTGTGAAGAAGTCGATGAATTAGCATGGCAACAAAGACAAATTCTTCATGGTGAAGAATTTATTATTCATAGAGATGATTTCGACCTAATCTTAAGTATATCGAAAGTTCCTCTCTATCACCCTGACGGCTCCCGTAAAGGTCTTATCGTAATGGGAAGAGATATTACTGAGCTAAAGGAAACGGAAAAGTTATTACGAAAATCTGAAAAGCTCGCAGTAGTCGGACAACTGACAGCTGGAATCGCTCATGAAATTCGAAATCCACTCACTTCTCTAAAAGGTTTTCTAACATTGCTACTCCCTGAAATAAATGAGGAGCAGAAGTGGTATATCGATGTTATGTTAAGTGAAATTTCACAGATGGAATCTATCACGAGTCAATTTATGGCGATGTCTAAACCACAAGTATTAGCAATCCAAACTTGTAACATACAAACTTTAATTGAAGAGGTAGTTACATTTATTTTACCAACCGCAATTATGCATAGCGTTCATATCATTATGGATCATTTTGATTACGTATATGACATTCAATGTGACGGTAACCAATTAAAACAAGTTTTTATAAATATATTAAAAAATGCGATTGAAGCAATGCCAAATGGCGGAAATATTTTCATCCAAACAAAACCATTAGAGGGGAATTTCATCTTAATACGGATTATCGATGAAGGTTGCGGTATCCCAGAAGATCGCATCTCCCGTTTAGGCGAACCGTTTTATAGTTTAAAAGAAAAAGGCACAGGGCTAGGATTAATGATGTGTTACAAAATAATTGAAGAACATCATGGTAAATTACACATTTCAAGTGAATTAAATAAAGGTACGGTCGTCGATATTCACCTACCACTTTCTTCACCCCACCTTGCAATCCAGTCTTAAATAATAAAAGAAGCATCTGCTAACGATTAGCAGATGCTTCTTTTATTATTTATACTTATAGAACTGTTTTTCCATACCATTCTTTTGCTTTTTCTACTTCACCCATCGTTAATTGATGTCCTCTATTTTCCCAATGCATTGTTACATTAGCGTTTGCATTTTCTAATAGTAGCTTCAATTCCTCTGACTCAGAAGATGAACAAATTGGATCATTTGTTCCAGCAGCAATAAACACGGATTTCCCAGCTAAATTAGGTAATTGTGTTCCTCTTCTAGGCACCATTGGGTGATGAAGCACAGCACCTTTTAACGCATTTTCGTAATGGAATAATAAGCTTGCCGCAATGTTTGCTCCATTTGAATACCCGATAGCTACAATGTTATTTCTATCAAATTCATATGCTTTTGCAGCTTCATCTAAAAAATCATTTAATTCCTTCGTACGGAAAATCAAATCTTCTTCATCAAAAATGCCTTCTGCCAATCTACGGAAGAAACGTGGCATGCCATTTTCTAATACATTTCCTCTAACACTTAATACAGATGCTTCCGGATCAACTATTTCTGCAAGTGGTAATAAATCTAATTCGTTTCCTCCTGTACCATGAAGTAATAACAACACTGGTTTTGACGTATCTTTTCCTTTTTGAAAAACATGTTTCATCATAATCCTTTTCCCCTTTCAATCACTTTAATCTAAATGTCTCACTTCAAACGGCAAAAGCGTTTGTTCAATCTGTTTTCTATGCTGTTCATATTGTTCCGGTAATTTTAATTCCTCACCCATCGTCTCCAACGATTCATCATGAGCGAAACCAGGAGGATCTGTTGCAATTTCAAATAAAATTTCACCGTGTTCTCTAAAATAAATTGCGTTAAAATAATTACGATCTTGTACAGGAGTTACGTGGTATCCAAAACGGGACACATGCTCTTTCCAGTCTAACTGATCAGCATCGTCACTCGCTCTCCAAGCAATATGATGCACTGTACCAACGCCCATTTGGCCACGACCGATTGTTGATAACCTCAAGTCGATAATATTTCCAATCTTAGCAGAAGAACGGAATCGAACGAATTCACCTTCTTCTCCAATTTTCTCAAGACCCATAATATGTTCTAACAGTTCAGCAGTTTTTTGAGGCTGTGCCGATAATAGAACCGCACCACCAAATCCTTTAATTGCTACTTCTGGCGTAACTTCTCCAAAAGTCCAATTATTTGATTCACCCTCTTCTCTTTCTACTAATTCTATATGCAAACCATGCGGATCATCAAATTCTAAATACTGCTCTCCAAATCGAGTCATTTTTGTATACGAAACATCGAATTTTTCTAATCGATTTTCCCAAAACTCCATTGCACCTTTTGGTACAACATAAGAAGTGATACCTACTTGACCGTCACCAATAACTCCTTGACGAGCACCTGCCCATGGGAAAAACGTAATAATTGTTCCAGGCTTTCCTCCTTCATTACCAAAATAAAGATGGTACGTACCCGGATCATCAAAATTTACTGTTTGTTTCACTAAACGTAAACCTAATACACCAGCATAAAAATCTACATTTTCTTGTGGATGTCCTACAATTGCTGTAATGTGATGTATCCCCATTGTTTTCTTTTCCATTTCGTCCACTCCTTTTTAATTCATTATAAAAATTGCTTTACATTAAAATTCATTATTCATTTTGTCCATACTAGAAAGTAAAATCCGTCATGATAATTTTATCTCGAATTCGAGATATTAATTGTAAAATTACACATTAACGTTTAACTTATCGAAATTATCTCGATTTCAAGATAGTTTCCAAAAAACATTTACTCACTTTAATACCATAATCAGTGGGGGTTTTACTACCCATTAAAGTGGGATAAAACGTGATTTAGAATATCATTTACCTCAAACTTAACACTTATTATAAGTTACTTACTTTTCTTTGTCAACAAGTTACTTATTTCATTTAAAATGAAAAGGGAGTAAACGCTATTCACCGTTTACTCCCTTTTCAAATCATTTCGTTTCTTCTTCCAGCACTGCTTCCATCTCATTAAATTCACGATGAATTGCTTTAACTGGTTCTTTCGTTACTAAACTTACAACAATCACAGCTAATAAGCTACAGAAGAATCCAGGTACCATTTCATACATAGTCGCTTTTAAACTTGGAATTTGTACCCAAGTAATTACAACTACTGCACCAACAATCATCCCAGCAAGAACGCCCCATTTGTTCGTTCTTTTCCAATATAAACTTAATAAAATGGCAGGTCCGAATGCTGAACCAAATCCTGCCCAAGCATAACCGACGAGTGTTAAAATTGTATCACTTGGATGATACGCTAAAACAACTGCGATCATAGCTACTACTAAAACTGACAGTCTACCGATAAATACAAGTTCTTTATCACTTGCGTTACGACGGAAAAATGTTTTATAGAAATCTTCCGTTACTGCACTTGAAATAACAAGTAATTGCGAGGAAATACTACTCATTATAGAAGCTAATATAGCTGACAATAAAAACCCGGTAATGTACGGATGGAATAAAATGTTTGAGAATGTTACAAAGACCATTTCTGGGTCTTGTAATGTCCCATTATTTTTAGCATAGTAGGCGATACCAACCAAGCCAGTAAGCATTGCACCTATAATGGAAATCGCCATCCAACCGATACCGATTCTACGAGAAGTTTTCAAATCTTTAATAGAGGTAATTGCCATAAAGCGGACAATAATATGTGGTTGACCAAAATACCCAAGACCCCATGCTAAAAAGGAAATAATACCAAGAATTGTGGTCCCTTTAAACATATCTAAATGCGATGCATCAACTTGCTTAATCGTATTGTAGGTCTCTGTTACACCACCGACATCTGTAAAAGCAACAATTGGTACTAATACGAGAGCAATAAACATAATACACCCTTGCACAAAGTCGGTCCAACTTACTGCTAAAAAACCACCGAATAGTGTATAAGCAACTACGACACCGACAGTTACAAATAAACCAATTTTATAATCAAGGTTGAAAGAATTTTCAAACAAACGTCCACCTGATACTAAACCAGCCGACGCATAAAATGTGAAAAATACTAAAATAACGATAGCGGAGACAAAACGAAGTATTTTCGTACGATCTTTAAATCGATTCTCTAAAAAGTCTGGAATCGTAATTGAATCATTAGCCACTTCTGTATACGTTCGCAAACGCGGGGCAAGAATTAAATAGTTTGCATAAGCACCTATTAATAAACCTATCGCAATCCACACACTTGATAACCCTGTCGCATACATCGCACCAGGTAATCCCATTAGCATCCAACCACTCATGTCAGAAGCACCAGCCGATAAAGCTGTAACCGCTGGACCGAGTCCCCTTCCGCCTAACATATAATCTGATAAATCGGATGTCTTCTTATAAGACCAATAACCGATATACAACATACCTGCCATATAAATAGCAAGCGAAACCATAATCTCAATCTTCACCAAATCTCTCCCTTAGTTACATAAGCCATTCAAAATTTCGAAAAATGACTTTTTCTATTTTCTTGTTTTCGCTTATGGTTCCCTACCTTAACAAACATTTTTTGTTCTTTCAAGTGAACAGGTGTTTTTTACTACATATGAAAACCTTCATAAACGCCTTTATCCCAGTGGATTACCAGGGTTTCAAAAGAAATCAAAGTGAAAATATTCAGAAAATAAAACAGTGTATTTTTTCACATCTTATTTTTATTTTTCATCCGAAAAATTTTAAAAGAAAAAAGCCATACGAATGTATGACTTTCAGCTTATTGGCATCGCAAATCTCTCTTTCTCTACATATACTTTCCGGAATTTCATATAGCACCCAATACGCCAAGGTACTATATAACAAACCGCAAGGGTGTAGAAAAGAATGCCAATTGACTTTGGATCTAAACCTTGTAAATGTCTTCTAAAATAAGCACGTAAAAGAACGATAACTAAAAATGTAGCAATAAAAGCAATACTTTTTTTGCATAAATTTGACCATCTTCTCTGATTTCATATCCACTTAAAATAATAAGTGGAATTGATAATAACAGTCCAATCCCAGCAACTATCCCAATTTTCCAACCAGCAAGTTGGATTGGTGCTGCATATAAAGAAAAACCTGGAAATAAAAAGAATAATGGCAATAATAGTCGTCTTCCTTTATTTTTAATTGGTCGATTCATAGAACGCATACGTCTAAATATAACGAGCCCTATAACGAGTAAAAAAATTGTAATACTGTACGAACCTTGCTGCAAGTGAATCTCTCCCTAAAAATATTTATTTTTAAAAGCCTTTCCATTATACTCTTAATATTTTCTAAAGAATATGATTATTCCTCCTGAAAATCTTACATTTCAAATATACTTTTAAGTTCGATTTACTATAGGAAACAAATCTGAAAGAGAAACTACCCGCCCCATCTCATCCTTGAACACAATATGCTCTCTCGTTAAATGACGTGGACTCTTTACTCCCGCTGCTGCTGCAAGTGAGAACAAACTATATCTCATACTTATTATATAATTCATGACTCGCCACTTCTTCTCATACGGATCTAGTGCTTTTTGATAGTGCGGATTCGTCGTGGCAACACCAGATGGACATTGGCCAGAATTACATTGCAGCGCCATAATACAACCGCTTGCCATCATAAAACCACGTGCCGAGTTTACAGCATCTGCACCAATCGCTAAAGCAATTGCCACTTTATCTGGTGTAATTAATTTCCCCGAGGCAAACACTTTGAATTTATCACGAACACCATAATGATTCGCTGTATCAATACATGTCAGTAACGCTGGAATAAGCGGCATCCCCATACTATCTGCCATCGATTTATATGTTGCTCCTGATCCACCTTCTGAACCGTCAATTGTAATAAAATCCGGATAGATATTTAACTCTTTCATCGTTTTAAATAAATCTTCCAACGGCTCCTGCTGTCCAATTACAATTTTCATACCGATTGGTTTCCCGCCCGTTTCTTGCAAACGCTGAATAAAATAAAGTGTATCTGCTGCATTGTTCAAAAATGAAAATCGATTCGGAGAATTAATCGTCTCTCCTACTCGTACATTCCGAACAGAAGCAATTTTCTCATTTACTTTTTGCCCCTCTAAATGACCACCACGTATTTTCGCACCTTGCCCAAATTTCAATTCAAATGCTTTAATATTACTTTCTTTCACTTTCTCCATAAATTTCTCCATTGAAAAATTCCCGTCCTCATCACGGTATCCAAATAGCCCTGGACCAATTTGCGCCACGATATTCGCCCCTGTATGTAAATGTTCTGGAATAACGCCACCTTCACCAGTATTAATCCACGATCCGCCTGCCATTTTCGCTCCAAAGCCGCTCGCTAAAATATAATTTTCGCCAATCGCACCGTAAGAAGTTGCTGATGCCCCAAACATGCCATACAGTTTCCATGGATATTTACGATTTTCGCCGACGATAATTGCATCGTCTTCTTCGTATAACCAAAGATTCGTTGTATCCGCTGTCAATTTTTCTCTCCGTGAAAATAATCCTTCTTTATGAATCACATACTTTTTCCCTTCACGTTCTTGCGTTACGTTCACACTTAATTCTTCTGTTAATACCGGAAACAACGTATTAGCAATATAATAACCAGATGCTTCAAAATCTCGTTTCGACCCAAAACCAAGTATTTCAGAGCGATACTTCGCTAAAAACATAACACTTTGAAAATCGTAACGTGAAAAAGGTTTTCCATCTGTATCGTGATCAAACCAATATTGTCGGAATTCCGGCCCTATCTTTTCTAGTAAGTAACGCATTCTTCCTAAGTATGGATGTAATTTTAAAATAGAATGATGCGTCCGTTTTTTTATAAAAAATGTGATAATAAAAAAGACGATTAAAATCAACATTAATAATAGTAATATACTAATAATAACGAGTAGCGTTTCACTCATCTCGCTTCCCCCTATGAAATTCCATAATAAAAGGAGAACACTCCATGTGTTCTCCTTTTATCTTTATTCAAATTAATGTAGCAAGATGCTCTTTCGCGTCATATTCAACTAAACTTTCAGCATGTTTAATTCGATGAACAAAATCTGGATTAGCAATTAACGGTCTTCCGAATGCAGCTACGTCAATTGTTCCTTCTTGCAGTGCTTCTTCTGCCTCTTTCGGATTTAAATTACCAACCCCAACAATCGTACCATCCCAATATTTTCTTACTAATTGATGAAAATTCTTTCCGTCAGCAATCACTTGCGTATAATTCATCGTTGAAGGGTGAATCATCGTTAATCCAACTTCTTTAAACATATTTACGAATGTTTCAATTGCCAGCTCAGGGTTTTCCCACATATAAGTAGGATTATCCCCTTTAAAAGCAGAGAAACGAAGAAGTGTTTTATCAGCTCCAACTGCTTCTATTACAGCCTCAGTTACTTCTTTCATAAACGTTAACCTTTGCTTTAAGTCACCGCCATATTTATCAGTACGCTTATTAGCAAACTCATAAGTAAATTGATCAATTAAATATCCGTGTGCACCGTGAATTTCTACCCCATCAAATCCAGCTTCGATCGCGTTTTTCGCAGCTTGTGCGTATTGACTGATAACTTCTTGTATTTCTTCTAACGTCATTGCTTCTGGTGTATCAAATGGTTTACGAAAACGCGGAACATTCCCTTCTGCAGCGATTGCAGAAGGCGCTTGCGGCATTTGCCCACCAATTATTTCGTGATGACTCATACGTCCAACATGCCATATTTGAGCAATAATCGTTCCGCCTTCTTTATGTACTGCCTCTGTAACAGGTTTCCAAGAATCGATTTGTTCTTGCGTATAAATCCCTGGTACTCCTGGATTCCCTTTCGCTCTCGGACTAATGACAATTCCTTCTGTAATAATTAATCCAACTCCGTCAGCAGCACGTTTTCTGTAGTATTCCGCTACATCAGCACCAACTACTTCAGTTTCATTATCTGCAAAGCATCTTGTCATTGGTGCCATTGCTATGCGATTACGAAGAGACCAAGCTCCGACTTGAATCTGATCAAACAACTTCGTTTCTTCAATATTTTCAAAAGATCCCCAAGAGTTTACATTTGTTCCTTCATAAATACTTGCCGCTTTCTTGTTCGAACTTGTCATGTTTTTTCCCCCTAAAAAAATTCTTACTACAATCGCATCATACTTACTTTTAGATAGTAACGTCAATTTATACGCTCTTACCTAGCAATATTCGTATATAGAAAAACCTCTCTAATAAAATAGAGAGGTTTCTCCTTATATACGAATCTCTTTCCTGATCGTCTCCCTCGCCAAAAGAAAACTCATAATCACTTGCGCAGCTACTCGGCTCGTCATATCTCTGAAATCAAGAGTTGGATCAATTTCTACAATATCCATCCCTTGAACGAGAGGTTCTTTGCCAAGAAATTCAATCGCATCCAGTAAAGTCGCGCTATCCATTCCCCCAGGACCAATCGCTGGACAACCTGGCGCAAATGCTTGATCTAGTACATCCATATCAAGAGAAATATAAATAGAAGTCACGCCTTGCTTTCTTAATACTTCGATACTTTCCGTCATAATATCTTTTATTTCTCGCTCTCGTACATCTTTCATTGTATACACTGTCACGCCATGTTCTTTTGCATATTCATGGTACGCTCGTGCATTTGAAAAATTACGAATACCGATTTGAACGAGTTGTTTTCCTGTAATAACACCATTTTCTAGTAAACTACGGAACGGTGTACCATTTGACGGACCACCATCTTCTAAGTTGCGCAAATCATGATGGGCATCAAATTGAATAATACCGACCTTCCCTTTACTATTTGCAAATCCTGTTATACTCGGAAAACTAATCGAATGATCCCCACCAAGAACGATTGGTATCATGTTCGGATTTACTTTCGTTACATGACCAACTGTTTTCGCAATTCGGTTATGACTTTCTTTTATATCCGTCACATGCATCGTAATATCTCCGCAATCATATAAGACACTTTCTTTCATATCATGTTCTTCTGTAATTGCGTACGTGCTATATGCATCTAACATCGCACGAATTGTTTTTGGAGCAAAACTTGCTCCTGAATGACTAATAGATGGTTTAGAAAGGGGTGCTCCAATTAAGGCCGCACCGAATATTTCCACGCCTTCCTCCCAATCTTTAATCATTTCACTCCATTTTGTCACTTCACGATCGATAAACTTGGCATTTTTCTTTAAATAGTGGCCGTGCTCCATGATTGTTCACCTCTTGTATATGCGATATTACCATTCTTCCATACTGTATTTACATGACTTACGCCGTAATGATACGGTACGTAAGCATAATTGTAAGCATCCCATAGCACTAGATCTGCCTTGCGACCTACTCTAATTTTCCCAGCTACATCGCCACGATTAATTGCGTAAGAAGAGTTAACTGTTACCGCATTCCAAACTTCTTCTGGTGTCATTTTCAACTTCAGCATTGCGATGCTCATAATAAGCTGAATGTTTTCCGTTGGACAGCTGCCCGGGTTAAAGTCTGTAGCTAACGCAACTGCAACACCTTCATCAATCATTTTTCGGCCGCGTGCAAAGCTTTCTTTATTTAAATAGAAAGTTGTTCCTGGTAATAAAGTCGCTACTGTATTAGAGTTTGCAAGCATTTCAATTCCTTTATCAGAAGCACCAACTAAATGGTCCGCTGATGCTGCACCAATTTCAGCCGCTGCTTCCGCACCACCAAGAGGGTCAATTTCATCCGCATGAATTTTCACATCAAATCCAAGCTCTTTCGCTTTTAATAAAAACTCTTTTGACTCTTCAACAGAGAACACACCTGTTTCACAGAAAATATCAACGAATTCCGCTAATTGCTTCTCTTTCATTTCTGGTAATAAATCTAACATCCATTGTAAAAATTCTTTCGATCTACCTTTATACTCTTTTGGAACTGCATGAGCACCTAAAAATGTGGAAACTAAATCAATTGGATGCTCTTTTTGTAATTGTGCCGTTGCCTCTAATTGCTTCCATTCCGTCTCATCATCTAATCCGTAACCACTCTTCGCTTCTACAGTTGTAACTCCGAAAGATAGCATACGGTCTAAATGGAATTTCGCCTTTTGAACAAGCTCTTCTTTCGACGATTGTTTCGTTGCATTTACAGTTGAAAGAATACCTCCGCCTTGTTCTAAAATTTCTAAGTATGGAACTCCTTGTAATTTTAGCGCGATTTCATTTTCACGAGATCCACCAAATACAAGGTGGGTATGCGGATCAACAAGACCAGGAGAAACCATTTTCCCGCCACAATCAATAACTTCTTTCGCCTGAAATCCTTTTGCTTCTTCTGCTGTTCCAACGAAAGTGATTACACCATTTTCAATTCCAACCGCACCGTTTCCGATAACAGGAAGCGTGTTCATCGCTTCCCGTCTTAACAAGCCATCTTCTTGATCCATTGTTAGTAATTGACCGATATTTATTAGTAAAGTGTCCAGCATGTTTTTCTCCTCCTTATTTCATCATTGGAATGTTAACGCCTTTTTCTTTCGCAGTTTCCACAGCTAAGTCATACCCTGCATCCACGTGACGAACAACACCCATACCAGGGTCAGAAGTTAATACGCGCTCAATACGTTTTGCTGCTGCTTCCGTTCCATCTGCAACGATAACCATTCCAGCGTGAAGTGAATAACCCATACCAACGCCGCCACCGTGGTGAACAGATACCCAGCTTGCACCGTTTACACTGTTAATTAATGCATTCAAAATTGGCCAGTCAGCTACTGCATCACTACCATCTTTCATCGCTTCTGTTTCACGGTTTGGAGATGCTACTGATCCGCAATCTAAATGGTCACGACCGATAACGATTGGTGCTGATAATTCACCATTTGCAACCATTTCATTAATGATGCGACCAAATTTCGCGCGCTCGCCGTAACCAAGCCAACAAATACGTGACGGAAGACCTTGGAACTCAACTTGCTGACGAGCCATACGGATCCAGTTACATAAATGCTCATTATCAGCAAACTCACGTAAAATTACTTCGTCTGTTTTATAAATATCTTCTGGGTCACCAGAAAGTGCTACCCAGCGGAATGGTCCTTTTCCTTCGCAGAATAATGGACGGATAAATGCTGGAACGAATCCTGGGAAATCGAATGCATTTTTCAAACCTTCATCAAAAGCAACTTGGCGAATGTTATTTCCGTAATCAAATGTAATTGCGCCTTTTGCTTGCATAGCAAGCATGGCTTCTACATGTTTTGTCATGCTTTCTTTTGATAATTGTACGTAGCGCTCCGGATCTTCTTCACGAAGTTTTGCTGCTTCTTCTAACGTGTAACCTACTGGAATATAACCGTTTAATGGATCATGAGCAGATGTTTGATCAGTAACTAAATCTGGCGTAATATTACGCTTCACTAGCTCTGGTAAAATCTCTGCCGCATTTCCTAATAAACCAATTGAAATCGGTTCTTTCTTCTCTTTATACTCGTTCGCAACCGTTAATGCTTCTTCTAATGATTCTGTATACATATCACAGTATCTCTTTTCAATACGACGATCGATACTGCGCTTATCAACATCAATAGCGATAACAACACCGCCATTCATCGTTACAGCAAGAGGTTGTGCACCGCCCATACCACCTAAACCAGCAGTAAGTGTTAATGTACCTTTTAATGAACCACCGAAATGTTGACGTGCCGCTTCACCAAACGTTTCATATGTTCCTTGTAAAATACCTTGTGTTCCAATGTAAATCCAGCTACCTGCTGTCATTTGTCCATACATCATAAGACCTTTTTTCTCTAGTTCACGGAAGTGATTCCAGTTCGCCCACTTCGGTACTAAGTTTGAGTTCGCTAAAAGAACGCGAGGTGCATCTTCATGTGATTTAAAGATTGCAACTGGTTTTCCTGATTGAACAAGTAATGTTTCATCGCTTTCTAACGTTTTTAATGAATCTACAATTGCATTGTAGCTTTCCCAGTTACGAGCTGCACGGCCGATTCCACCATATACAACTAATTCTTCTGGCTTTTCAGCAACTTCCGGATCTAAATTGTTCATTAACATACGAAGTGCAGCTTCTTGCACCCACCCTTTCGTTTGTAACTCCGTACCTCTTGGCGCGCGAATTGTTTGTTTAACTTTTTCCATTTCAATCTCTCCCTTTTCTCATTTTATAGTGCTGCGTTTACATCTAATCTTTCTTTGATCGAATAATTCGTTTTTAACCAATGCGCAATATTTTCAATATCCGTTGAGAATATACGGTCATTTGTAATAGAAGGCACTTGCTGACGACCTTGATGATAGAAACTTTTCGTCACTGTACTCATGTTTTCAATACCGCGATATTCTGCAGCTTGCATCGCACAAATCATCTCAATTGAAAGAACACGTCTTACGTTTTGAATAATTTGATGTGCATGGCGTGAAGCGATTGTTCCCATACTTACGTGATCTTCTTGGTTAGCTGATGACGGGATTGAATCAACACTCGCCGGATGTGCTAACGTTTTATTTTCAGAAACTAGTGACGCAGCAGCATATTGCATAATCATTGCACCAGACTGAAGTCCTGGTTCTGGACTTAAAAATGGTGGTAAATCGTTTAATTGCGGATTCACTAAACGCTCAATACGACGCTCTGAAATATTTGCAAGTTCTGCCATTCCTACTTTTAAGAAGTCCATCGCAAATGCAATTGGTTGACCGTGGAAATTACCACCTGAAATTACTTTTTCCCCGCCATCAAAGATTAGCGGATTATCCGTTGCTGCATTCATTTCAATTTCTAATTTTTCTTTCACATAATTTAAAACTTGCCAAGAAGCACCGTGTACTTGCGGAATACAGCGAAGTGAATATGCATCCTGCACACGTAGTTCTCCTTGTTTTGTTGTTAATTTACTATCATGAAGGATGTCACGAATTCTGCTCGCTACTTCCACTTGCTCTTTATAACCACGTGCTTTATGAACATTTTCATCAAATGCATCAATAATGCCTTGTAAACCTTCAATTGTCATAGATGCAATTAATTCAGCTTGATAAGCCGTTGCTTCTGCTTCTATATAAGAAAGAACTCCTTGCGCTGTCATCGCCTGCGTACCATTAATTAACGCTAGACCTTCTTTCGCTTCAAGTTCAATTGGCTCAAGACCTTCTTCTGTAAGAGCGACCATTGCATGAACGCGTTTTCCTTTATAGAACACTTCACCTTCGCCTAATAATACGAGCGCAAGATGAGATAAAGGTGCTAAATCGCCACTCGCACCAAGTGAGCCTTGTTGTGGAACAACTGGGTGAATTTTACGATTTACAAACTCAAGAAGCATATTTACAACGAGCGGTCTAACACCAGATACTCCTTTAAGCATCGTGTTTGCTCGTAAAATTAACATACCGCGTGATACTTCTTCAGGGAATGGCTCGCCTATCCCACATGCATGTGACTGAATTAAATTATGTTGAAGTGCCTTTACATCATCTTTTTGAATTAGCACATCACTAAACTTTCCAAATCCAGTTGTAATACCGTAAACGACTTTTCCGTCCTCTACAATTTTCTCAACTACTTCGCGGCACTCCGCCACCTTTTGCATACTAGTTGGACAAGCTGTTACACCTTCTCCTTCAAGTAACAACCTCTTCATTTCTTCAATTGTCAATGTGTGTCCTGTTAACGTAATCATTGTTTTTCCTCCTTAAAAAGGCAAAAGGGGACCTTATCTTTTTAAGACAGACTTCTGTCCTAAAAAAGTAAGGCCCCCTTCTAACTAATAGACTATGGGCAAATCATATGTGATTAATTCCTAAACCAATCGCCTCATGCTCAGATCCTTTTACAGGTGCACCAATCGTTCCATATAATGCAACAGCAACCCATTCGCCCTCTTTTTTTCCGTCGTATGGTGTACCGCGCACAATCGCAAAGCGAAGTCCTACTGTACGAAGAACGTCTGCTAACTGAATTTGACCTCTCGTCACTCCGTACAAAGCTTCCATAATTGCGTGATAAAGTGCATGTGTTTCTCTGTAAACGTCTGTTTCAATAACTTGGTTGCTCTTAGCCGCTGTTTCCATTGCTGCAACAACCTTTTGCGAATTCATCGAACCCACTTTCCCCGTACAATACTTCCAACCTTTTGGGATAGATAATACAGGGCTTTCATTCTCATCCGCAAGTGCCAACAGCATGGCCATACGACCAATTCGATGTGTTCCTTGAAGAAGCATGTGACTCTCTCATTTCTTTTAATTATTTGAATATTTCTTAATTTAAGAATATATGAAAACGGTTAAATCGTCAATAGTTTAAACTCACATTCAAACAATTTTTTCATCTCCTCCATTTGTGTACACAAATGATTTACACAAATTTTTCAGGCGTGTTATAGTCTCACTAACCGATACAAAGGGGAGAGATTTCAGTGACAAAGCGAAAAGATATTCATTTTCGAATTGAAGAAAAATTACTTGAAAGGTTTGAAGCTGCACTCCATTACGAAGGCTTAAAGAAAACCGACGTATTAACGCACGCAATTCAGCAATTTTGCACGAAGGTGGAATGCGAAAAGATGAATGATGTAAAACGCCAATACAACGTAAGCAACCATTTACAAACTCGTATCGATACGCATAAACATTATGAAGAAAAACATGTGAATTTAGATAAAGTCGTCATGGATCATTTACAACTTCAAGGAGACGAGAAAATATTAGAGGTTGGATGCGCTAACGGAAAATTTCTTTCCTTTTTGCAAGCGAATGGCCATAAAGGTCAATTAACAGGTTTTGATCAATCAGAAGCCATGCTCTCTGAAGCCACTAAAACGAATAATTTAATTGAATGGAGACTAGGTGACGCTGAAAAACTTCCTTTTGAAGCCAATTGCTACGACTGGATCGTCGCAAGACATATGTTATATCACATGAAAGATGTTGAAAAAACCATCCAAGGGTTCCATAAAGTAATACGTCCTGGCGGCTCACTTTTAGCTACAACAAATTCTGACGTTACATTACCTCGTATAGTTGAAATGTGTAACCGCATGTTAGACGCATTTGATTTACCGAAAACAACATCTTCAGTCACGCCATTTTGTTTGGAAAATGGTAAAGAGATATTACAGTCTGTTTTTCCAACTGTTGAAGAAGCAGTTATTCATAATGCTCTCGTTTTTCATCATGCTACTCCAATTGTAAACTATATTTCTAGCATGTTTCCGTCGCTAAATATACCTGATAATACACATCTTCACGCCGAAATGAAGGAATGGCTAAAAGAAGAAGTAAAAAATGAATTGTTACTTCATAACGGTATATGGCGCGATCCGAAAACGTTAGCCATTTATCGATGTCAAAAAGAAAAAAGCTAGCATTCGCTAGCTTTTACATATTTTTAAGTAAAAGCTCCTCCATCATCACATTCCCCTTACCGCTGTAAAAATTTATATTATGTTCGTTTGTTACCCCAAAATAAGAGGCAATCGCTATTCCAAATGGCACAAATGCATGCCCCTGTGCTGTAATAATATTTGAATGTTGCACAACTTCTTCATACACAAAATTTTCTACTGGAAAACAATCTAATTTTCTATAATCCATAGTTACTGTATACGAGTTTTCTTTGAATAAGCCTGCTTTTGCTAGCGCATACGGTCCAGCACAAATAGCAGCTACTAATTTTTCTTGTTCGTGAAATTGACGGATGACTGCAAAGAGTCCTGCCGCATCCTTCATATGTATCGCATCTCCGCCTGGAATAATAATTCCCTCATATTTTTCTACACGTACTTCTCTTAATTCTATATGTGGTTGCACTTGCAAACCCGTTTCACTTATAATCAATTCTTTTGTTAAACCTGCTGTAATGATTTCATATTTGTTTTTCAGCAATGCCGTTGCTACTGTTATTTCAAACTCCGCAAATGTTGGGTATACAAATAAAAGTATTTTTTTCATAGCCCTCTCTCCTTTAACCAATCCATAAAATATACCTCTAATTTTTCTGCTGTTAATCTATTCGTGTCCACATAAGTTACAGGAAATTGTTTATACCAGTCTTTTTCAGTTTCTACTAATTTAAATTGCTCCTCAAATGTACTTCGCTTTCTTGTTCTATCGTTATTTTTTCTATCATATACATTCTTTTTCGTCACATCTAAATAAAAAATATCATCTGAATGGCATTCTCTTAATTTATATAATTCATCTTTCAATTCAGTTTCTATATCCCATTCTTTCCCTATAATCATTGGATAAAAAAGTGTATAAAATTCAATATCTTCAGGTCCACGATCAAAAATAACGACTGAACCCTTCGCATTTTGAAACTCCTTTATTTTAGCTTCTATAAACATTTTTTGATTTACTATAAACCCTTCTTTTGAATTCATATCCAAATTTAATTGTTTTCGCTTTTCTACAATTGGATAAGGATTTTCATATATAACTGAAAGCCCGTATCGTTCTAATCTTTTAGCCAATGTCGTTTTTCCACTTGCCATCGGTCCTTGGAGTGAAATTACATATACCATTCCTCTCATTCCCTTGCACTTTAGTACATTCATAACATACAGAATTTTTAAAACCATCAACAAAATATATATCATCTTGTTTCTTATTCTTATGTAACTTATAATAAAAAATAGAGATTATGACGGACGCATCAATAATGTAAGCTTGGAAATCCAAGCTTACATTATTTTTTGCTTTCCCTTTTCTAATAAAAAGAGTATACTAGTTTAGAACGTATGTTCTTAATGATTACATACAGTAAGGAGATAAGACAATGGTATACGATACAAAAGCAATTTCTTGGAATGAGTCTTTAAAACAACTTCAACGCCGCTATACAAACAAACAAGTTGACCGAAAAGAATTTGAGGATATTGAACTGATGGAATTCTTCCGCGATAACGACTACATTTCTTTACCTACACATATAAGTGGCCTATCAACAGCACGTTTTACTTCTTACTCTATTTTCACAACTGAAGATAAAGATCGTAAAGTTGGCACATTAATCATTGAATATGTAGAAGATGATAATAATAATTTATGTGTGGAACAACTATACTTTGTTTAAATGATAACGCTTGGTCAAAATGACCAAGCGTTCTTGCTTTCTATGAATCTCACTGTTTATAATATGAATAATAGAAAACCGCAATCATTAAGGGGGGATATATTTGCTCGAAGGATGGTTCAGTTGGTTTATTGTGCTATGGACTGTTATTTTATTAGGGCTTATGTCTATCGGTGGATATTTTATGTTCAGAAAATTCCTGAAACGACTACCAAAAGAAGATGGTATGTCCATTTTAGATTGGGAAGAGCACTATATTAATAAAACTAGGCATTTGTGGGATGACGAACAAAAACAATTGTTAGAAGAGCTCGTAAGTCCTGTTCCAGAATTATTTCGCGATGTTGCTAAATCAAAAATTGCTGGCAAAATCGGAGAGCTTGCATTACAAGAAAAAGCCTCTCAAATTACACAAGATTTAATTATTAAAGGGTATATTATCGCTACACCGAAACGTGATCATAAATTTTTAGTAAAAAAACTACAAGAAAAAGAAATTGATTATTCTCATTAT
Organism: Bacillus cereus group sp. Bc010; assembly: GCF_027716745.1. Lineage (NCBI taxonomy): Bacteria > Bacillati > Bacillota > Bacilli > Caryophanales > Bacillaceae > Bacillus > Bacillus cereus group sp. Bc010. The sequence continues at coordinate 8,930 of NZ_JAQFUY010000035.1, read as the reverse complement.
GAATCTTTACTGACAAAATCCTCCTCATAAAAGAAAGATTGCTAGCTTATAGCAATCTTTTTTAACTTACAGTTACAGATTTTTCGGCTGTTAATCTAGCTTCTGCCAAATCTATTTGTAATCCAACCGCACTTGTATAAATCGTATCCCCTGTACCTGTAATATTTACTTGTGTAGATGTCGTATTTGGTGCAATAGAACCTGTTGCATTTACATTTGTAATATCAAATTCAGCTCTTGCATTTGCATTTGTAGTTGTTCCTGAAAAATTCCGATCCGCAAAACTACCAATTGTATTTAAATTTCCGTTAATATCATTCACTTGCCCTCTAAAAAAATTCCCTGATGGATTATTCGGTCCCGTTAATGTCACAGAATTCAACTGAAAATTATCACCCGTAAAGTTCGGATCACCATTTACTGCCATTACAAAGGCTCGCGCTGTCACTGTTCCTGTAGCTGGCGTAAAAAATCCTGAAATGGTTTGTGGTGTACCTGATAATAAAAAACCTGGAAATAAGCTTACATTTCTCATTGGATAGGAGGAATCACGATAAACTACAATTAAAGACCATCCAGCACCATAACCAACTGGCTGACGCGTAGGTAATCTCGTTACACTATATCTTCCTGCCGCTCGATTCGGTAAACCTTGCAGTAAAGATGTGACGTCTGCTGCTCGGTTATAAACATTTGCTATAAAAGGGAGATTTGTCCCTTCTGATGACCATGCTGAATTAATTGTCACTTGTGTACTCGTTCCATCAGGCGTAACTAAATTTGGAGGATTCGCATCAACAACAGCGGTTGTAACAGCCGTATCCAATCCACCTGACCAAACAAGTAACGCAAAATCTACAACCGCCGTAGCTGGAACGATAGTAGTCGATGGATTTAATTCAGCCCATGAGCCATCTAATGTCCAATCATTTGTTGTACCTCCAAATGTATTCGGATCTGTCGATGAAGGAACTCCTCCAAAAGTAGAATCTGTATTTAATGTTATAAGTGCATTGTAAGCAAAGTTTGTATTTGCAGTACCGCGCATTCCCATCGTATTACCCGTATGCATCATAAATAAGTTATCATTTTTACCGTAAGCTTGAACGAAAGCCAAAAGAATTCCTCCCTATTAATTTACGAGAATTTTTCTATCAATTTAACTTACAGTTACTGATTTTGTAGCAGTTAGACGTGCCTCTCCTAAATCTATTTGCAAACCTACAGCACCAGCATAAAGATAGTCAAATGTATTTGGGATATTCACTGTCGTAGAAGTTGATCCAGCTGTTAATACACCGTTCGCTGGGACATTCGTCACATCAAATTCAGCACGCCGATTCGTTGCAGCAGTTCCAATCGGCATATTTCTATCTGCAAAACTACCGATTGTATTTAAATTCCCTAAATAATTATTGACTTGCGAGGCAAAAAAGTTAGGATTTCTATTATTAGGCCCCGAAAGTGCTCTACCATTTAAAACAAATGTGTCCCCAGTCGCATCTGTATCACCGTTAATCGCCATTGTAAATACACGAGCATTAACCGGTGCTACAGTTGGAGTAATGAAATTTGAAATCGTCGCCGTCTCACCCAATGTAGAAATGAGTAAACCAGTATATAAACTAACATTCCTAACAGGATATGAATTATCACGATATACAACAACTAATGCCCACCCTACCCCTGTTCCTTGCAAAGGTGGATTTGCTGTTGGAACACGTTCTACAAAATAATCACCTACAGCACGATTAGGAAGTCCTTGAAGAATACTCGTCACATTAGCTGCACGTGTATAAATCGTACCTTGAAATGTCCCACTCGACCTTGTTTCTCCCCACGCAGGCGTACTTGTAATAGTGTGAGTCACATCATCCGGAGTTCTGAATGTTGGAGTATTCGCATTTACTACCTCTTCTGTAACAGTACCTCCCAATGTTCCTTGCCAAACTAACATCGCAAAATCTACAGTTGCTGTTGCTGGTACGTCTGTTAGTGAAGGATTTAACCTTGCCCATGAACCATTTAATGTCCAATCATTCGTCGTTCCTGCAAAGGTATCCGCATCTGTGGAAGACGGCACCCCAGCAAAACTCAAATTTGTATTTGTGGAAATTAATGCGTTATATTGATATGCAGTAGCTGTCGTAATACCGCGCATCCCTAACGTATTTCCTGTATGCACCATAAAAAGCGAATCTGTTTTTGTATATGTTTGTACAAAGGCCAACAACCTCACTTCCTTTCTATTAAAAGTAATATTTTCTCGCTATTTCATTTAATGCGAGCAAAACGAAAAAGTTCCATTTATATACGTACGAGCTAATTTAGGCAAAAAAAAAGCCTTTGCCTATTCCTATTCATTTATATTTGAATAGGATGCAATGACGAGCTCATTTTTCATATTTTTTTACAAATAGAACCAGCTTTCAATTTTAAATGGATACTATTTGTAAATGTCTAACTATTGATCGGATTTAAATTCATTTAGAAAGGACGAATCTAATGGCAATAGCAACAATAGGAAGTCGTTTAACCTATACAATCGTTGTCCAAAATACCGGAACACTACCTGCACAAAACGTTACATTTACAGACCCTATACCTGCTGGCACCACTTTCGTTCCAAACAGTGTAACTGTTAATGGTACTCCAACAGCCGGCAATCCTTCAACTGGAATTCCTATTAATAATATTCCGGCTGGTGGCTCTGTTACAATTACTTTCCAAGTAGATGTAACAAGTATTCCTACCCCACCTGTCGCCAGTAACGTAGCATCATTTGGATACGAATTTCAACCTGCACCTAACGCACCCACTATCACACGTACAACAACAAGCAATATAGTTAATACAGATATTTTCACAGCTAATGTCGCATTAACAAAAGCAGTAGATAAAACAATTGCTACTATCGGTGATACGATTACGTATACAATTACGGCCACAAATCAAGCCCCATTAGCTGCTAATAATGTTATCATTACAGACACACCTCCTGCCGGCACATCGTTCGTACCGGGTAGCGTTACAGTTAATGGTACTTCTACTACAGATAATCCTGCTACTGGAATAAATGTAGGAACGATTGCTGCAAACGGGAATGCTACAATTACGTTTCAAGTTCGAGTTAATACTCTCCCTACACCTAACCCTATTCCAAATAGTGCAAATTCAAGTTTTCAATATAATCCACCAAACCAACCACCAATTAACAGAAACTCTACAAGTAATATAGTTGAAACACAAATTAATGCTACTATCATTAATCCAACTAAAAGTGCAAACCAACAAATTGTAAATATTGGTGACATCATTACGTATACGATTACCATTCCAAATAACGGTAATATTTCAGCGACAAACGTTTCTATCACAGACCCTATCCCTACTGGCACTACTTTTATTCCCAACAGTGTTACAGTTAATGGAACGGCACAATCTGGCGTAACTCCAACAAATATTCCGCTAGGTACAATTCCTGCTGGTCAAACTACAACTGTCACATTTCAAGTCCAAGTCACTTCCCTTCCAGCTAACGGAACGATTACTAACGAAGCAAATGTAACATTTACGTCGCAACCGAATCCGGCTGAACCCCCAACAACCACTACGATAACACCACCTCCAACAACTACTTCTGTACGAACTGCAATTGTAAATCCAACAAAAACCGCTAGTCCACAAATTGCTGATATCGGTGATATTATTACGTATACGATTACTGTACCAAATACAGGAAACATCGCTGCAACGAACGTTATTGTAACTGATCCAATTCCAAGTAGCACTACATTTATTCCGAATAGCGTCACAATTAACGGTACTTCACAACCTGGCGTAAATCCTTCTGGTGGTATACAAATTGGTACAATCGCAGCTGGTAATACTGTCACTGTCACTTTCCAAGTTCAAGTTACCTCTCTCCCAGAGAATGGCCTAATCCGAAATATCGGAACCACAACATTTACGTATCAACCAGATCCTACAAAACCAGCTATTACAACAACAAACCCTACACCACCTACTACTACTCCTGTTAACACCGCTATTACAAACCCTGTTAAAACGGCGGATAAAACTACTGTTGATATTGGTGATGTTATTACGTATACGATTACTTTCACTAATGATGGTACGATCCCTGCTACAAATGTAGTTTTTACTGATACCATTCCTACTGGTACAACATTCATTCCGAATAGCGTAATCTTAAATAATGTACCAGTTCCAAATTCAAATCCCGCACTAGGAATCCCGGTTGGAACAATTAATCCCGGTGAAACCAAAACACTATCTTTCCAAGTTCTTGTTACACAAATTCCAGCTGGCGGTGTTATTACAAACGAAGCTTCAACGACATATACGTACCAGCCAGATCCAACAAGACCGCCGGTTACCACAACCGAACCGACAGCACCTACTACAGTCTCTGTTAATACCGCTACAGTTAACCCTACAAAATCTGCTAATCGTACTTTCGCTGATATTGGTGATGTTATTACGTATACAATTAGTTTACAAAATAACGGCACTGTTCCCTCAACAAATATTGTACTAACAGATCCAATTCCAAACGGGACAACATTTATTCCAAATAGCGTCACGATTGATGGTGTCTCACAACCTAACAGTAATCCTGAAAACGGTATATCAATCGGTACTTTAAATCCAAATCAAGCAAAAACAATTACATTCCAAGTTCAAGTTACAAGTGTCCCGCCAAATGGAATTATAGAAAACCAAGGCAGTGTATCATTTAATTATATTGTTAATCCAAATGAGCCTCCTGTTACAACAACTACCCCAACTCCTAAAACTGAAACTCAAGTTGGGACCGTTATTACAGCGCCTACAAAATCTGCCGACAAACAAGTTGCTGATTTAGGAGATACGATTACCTACACGGTCACATTTACAAATAACGGGACCGTTCCGGCTACAAATGTAGTCGTTACAGACCCTACACCTAACGGGACTATTTTCGTTCCAAATAGTGTTACAATCGATGGCATTACAACGCCAGGAGCAGCCCCATCACTTGGTATACCACTTGGTACCATTTCTGTCGGAGAAACGAAAACAATCACGTATCAAGTTGTCGTTACAAACTTACCACCTGATGGAATAATTAGAAACCAAGCATCCTTCACTTACCAATATCAACCGAACCCAAGTGAGCCTCCTGTTACAACAACTACTACCACTCCAAGTGTAAACATTCCAATTAATAATCCTAATCCAACGACTACAAAATCTGCTGATCGACAAGTTGCTGATATAGGGGATACGATTACTTTTACTGTAACATTCCAAAATAGAGGGACCGTCCCCTCTACAAATGTTATTATAAAAGATGCACTTCCATCTGGTGTTTCTTTCGTTCCAGGTAGCGTTGTCGTAAATGGCACATCACAACTTGGAGAAAACCCTGAAATTGGTATACCCGTCGGCACTGTAAATCCCGGTCAAAGTATTACAGTTACGTTCCAAGGTGTAGTAAATAGTATCCCGCCCGGAGGAGTTATTAGAAATCAAGCAAATATTACATTCACATACGAGCCAAATCCAAATGAACCTCCCGTTACGACAACTATTACAACTCCTGAAACAGAAACAGCAGTTAATACCGCTACACTAAATCCACAAAAAACAGCAGATCGCTCCTTCGTTGCATTAAATGATGTCATTACCTATACTCTCTCATTTCAAAACACCGGTACTGTTCCTGCTACGAATATAACAGTAATAGATTCTATCCCTGCCGGTACTGTATTTATTCCAGATAGTGTTACGATTAATGGGATTCCTCAAGCAGGAACAAATCCATCATCAGGAATTTCACTTGGAACTTTAGCGCCATCCGAACGCGCAACGATTACTTTCCAAGTACGAGTAATAAACATCCCTGCTAGCGGCGAAATCCGAAATCAAGGTAGTGCAACATTTAATTATCAACCGGATCCAAATTTACCTCCAGTCACAAAAACAGAAACAACTCCTGAAACAACGACTCCTATCCAAACTGTAGTCATAAGTCCAACAAAAACAGCAAACCTTACGTTTGCAGAAATTGACGATATTGTAACTTATACTGTCACATTTACAAACCAAGGAACTATACCTGCTACTGGTGTAACAATTACAGATTCTTTGCCATCGGGTACAACTTTTATTACGAATAGTGTTACTGTAAACAATGTCGCTCAACCCGGCGTAAGTCCAGTCACAGGAATTCCTGTTGGAACAGTTAATCCCGGCGAGACAGTTACTGTTACATTCCAGATTCAAATAAACGCTATTCCTCCTAATGGAAAAATAGAAAATACAGCAAGTGTTACCTACACTTCTCAGCCTAATCCAAGCGAACCTCCTATTACAACAACAGAAACGACTCCTACCGTAACTTTACCTGTTCGTACCGCTAACCCGAACCCGCAAAAAACAGTGGATCGTGAGTTTGCAAGTATTGGTGATACGCTCACTTATACAATTACCCTTCAAAATACCGGTAATATACCTGCAACTGATGTCATTATTACAGATTCTGTCCCTACTGGAACTACATTTATCCTTGGTAGCATTACGATTAATGGCATTCCACAACCTAATTTGACCCCTGAAACAGGAATCCCAGTTGGCACATTAAACCCTAGACAAATAGTGACTGTTACTTTAGAAGTACAAATAACAACTTTACCACCAAATGGCATTATCTCAAATGAAGCAAATGTCACTTACACATCTCAACCAGATCCGACACTCCCGCCTATTACAACAACCACACCGACTCCAATCGCAGAAACAATTGTACAAAATGCAGAATTAGAGTCAACAAAAACAGTAGATTTACCAATCGCTAACATTGGCGATGCACTCACTTATACAATCACCCTTGAAAACACTGGAAATATTCCTATGACAAATGTATCTGTCATTGATCAACCACCAGTAGGCACACAATTTATTGTAGATTCTGTTACAGTAAATGGCCTTTCACAACCAGGTGTTGATCCAAGCATTGGGATACTCATTGGTACAATACAACCAAATCAAATAATAACCATTACGTTCCAAGTAACGATTACGAATATACCTCCTAACGGGGTTGTTACAAATGTTGGTTCAGTCAACTTTACCTCTCAGCCTAATCCAAATGAACCTCCTATTACAGAAACAGAAGAAACACCACCAGTTAATACTGAAATCATTAACACCATTATTAATCCAGCAAAAACAGCTGATCGTAACAATGTTGATATAGGTGATATTATTACGTACACTGTTACATTCCAAAATTTACAAACAGTACAACTGACAGACATCGTCTTTACAGACCCAATCCCAACAGGAGCTACTTTCATTCCAAATAGCGTTACAATTAACGGCACTCCAACTAGTAATGTAGATCCAGCTCTTGGCATACCTCTTGGCACATTAAACCCTAGTGAATCGATCATTGTAACTTTCCAAGTTCGTGTTGTTTCAATACCCCCAAACGGAATTCTTATAAATGAAGCTACTATCACCTACACATTCCAGCCTAATCCTGGAGAACCCCCAGTAACAGTAACTACACCGACTCCACCTACTACTACAAATGTCAATACCGCAACAACGAACCCTACAAAATCCGCTGATAAAGCATTTGCTTTATTAGGTGACACAATCACCTATACAATCTCCTTACAAAATACAGGAACTGTCCCTGCAACAAATGTACTTGTAACCGATCCTATTCCAGCTGGTACTACTTTCATTCCGAATAGCGTTACGATAAACGGCATTCCACAACCAGGTATCGTTCCTAGTTCCGGAATTCTTATCGGTACATTAGAACCTAACACTTCAGCCGTCGTAACTTTCCAAGTTCAAGTAACTTCGATACCACCGACAGGTTTTATTGAAAATGAAGGGATCGTTTCATTCCAATATCAGCCAGACCCTACTAGACCACCTGTATCTGTTACTACACCTACTACAAAGACGCAAGTAAGTGAAGTTACTATTAATCCTAACAAACAAGCTAACCCTCAAGTTATTAATCTCGGTGATACTGTCACATATACAATTACGTTCCAAAATGTCGGGAATATTAATGCGACAGATGTTATTATTACAGACCCTACTCCATCTGGTACTACTTTCATTCCGAACAGCGTTACGATTAATGGCGTCACGCAACCTGGAACAAATCCAAATAATGGTGTAAACGTTGGGACTGTAACTCCAGGACAAATTGTTACATTAACTTATCAAGTTACTGTAACTGAACTCCCACCAGACGGTATTATTAAAAACACTGCAACTGTCACTTACACATTCCAGCCAAACCCTAGCGAACCCCCTATTACTATTACAGATCCTACTCCAACTGTTGAAGTAGCCGTTATTACACCTACACCTAACCCAAATAAACTAGCAGACAAACAAATTGTAGATATAAATGAAATCATAACGTATACTGTAACCTTCCAAAATCGCGGATCAGTCCCTGCAACTTCCGTTATCATTACTGATCCGTTAGCAAATGGGTTAACGTTTCTTCCAGGTACTGTTGTAATAAATGGCATTCCAGATCTTGGAGCAAATCCTGTTGTAGGTATACCTGTTGGAACAGTCAATCCAAACGATACAATTACTGTTCAATTCCAAGCAAGAGTCACAAGTGTACCACCTGGTGGTATTATTCGAAATCAAGCAACTGTTACTTTCACATATGAACCAGGTCCTGGTGAACCTCCTATTACAATTACAGACCCTACTCCAATTAACACAACGAATGTAAATACAGCTATATTAAATCCGAAAAAAACAGCCACGCCGGAAACAGTTACTTTAGGTGATATCATTAATTGTCGATAGGTAAGTCTTTGAGGTTATCTCCAACTTTTCCCCCGATCCGCACGGTACGTGCCACTTTCACGGCA
>NZ_JAQFUY010000034.1:0-46020 GCF_027716745.1 Bacillus cereus group sp. Bc010 | reverse complement strand
CCCCGATAGAATATCGGGAAAAGGCCGTGGCATAATACTCTTTTTATGACTGTCTACTTGACAGGGAGATGACCACTCCACTTCTTTTTTCATCACCTATTCTCCTTCCACTACATACTTATCTTCTTTAAATAACGGTATTCGAATGAAATAGTAATATGGCTCATCTCGTATTACTTTCCACGCGACAATAATCACTTGAACTACCTCAAAAGCAAACACAATCCAAAACAAAACATCACTAATACGCGAACCAATATTAAATAGAAGAAAGATTAACAAATGAAAATTGAACGCCTTTCGGCAATGATATTTGTACACTTCATTTTTACGTGCCAGTGTAATGTACATGAGTAGTGGTGAAAAGATTCCTATTGTGACTGAGATTAGTAACATGATGATGGTGTTTCTTTTTTCTTTTGTGGTGGTTTTCATGAGTGGTTTGGTCCCCCCTTTCTAATTTGTCTTCTTTAGATTAGGGGGTGACGTTGGGGGAGGTACAAGGGGAATGTAGAGAAAATTAGACTTTTACTTTGACAGGGGGAAGGTCGTAATAGGGCCTCCTCTCCGAGATCATATTGTAATCTTTTGTTTACTTCTTAGTTCTTCCTTTATAAACACTCTTTGCTTCACTTCTTCGATGCTCTCTAATATCAAACCATCCTAATGTCGTTCATAAGCTTTATCAGCATCGATTACTTCTCCATATTATATACTATATGTTTCTTCTATCTTTGCCATTTACCTCTCCTGGAACTTGAATTAATTCTTTTTAATACTATTTAACTATATCAACAGTAAATTTTTTCTCATGTTTATCTTCCATTATGATATACGAACAGATCACTACTTTTATAAATAAATTGAGTGATGACTTTATTTTTTGCGACAAATTCAATAGAATATTCTGGATTCTATGTTACATAAGATTTATCTTAGGCACTGCATTAAACTAATCAGTTTCTCACTTTAATAATCATTGACAGGTTTCCCCCATTTACTAATGCTAGATTCAATGAGGGATAAGATGCTCTATCATTGCTATCAATAAATAGAGTTCTGGATTATAGTATTAGCTCACAATGTAAAATAGCTATTTTTAATCAAAAAAAATTAAAAACGCAAGTAGAAAAACAAATTATTTTTCTACTTGCGTTTTATTTTATAAACTTATTAGAGAACCCTCTGACCTCTTACATTAAAATGGTACTTTATTTAAGTTAGCAATTAAATACTTCATGATATCTACATCATAATTATCGTATTTTTCATCGAGCTTAATACCATTCCATTTCTCCTTAAATACTTCCTCGACTAAAATATCCATGCCACCTTCCGCATATTCTTCAATAATTTTACGCGCTTCTTTGCGGAATTCTGGATCATTGAATAGCTCAATATTTTTTCCATTTGTCTCATCATTCAAAATAATTGTATACACGAGATTTTCTTCTGATTCATTAAAATAACTTGCGCGGAATTCGCGTCCGCGTTTAGTGACTGGTGTAGTGCGCCCATTACGAGCGCCTAAAGCTGCACATAGTAAGAAAATGTTTTTATATGTAATTTTTAAATCTTTGTTAATCTTCATATAAATTTCTTCATATTTTTGACTCGAATAAATTAGCATTTCTGCTTCTTGTAAAAAACCCATTTACTACACCCCCCTTGTTGTCATTGAATTTTCTAATGATACTTCTTCAATTTCTGCATGGTATGTATCAATTTGATTTATGCGATACCACTTACCTAATCGTCCTCCCTCTTTAACAACACGTTCTTCACTAGTTGTTAATTCTGTATCCGTTAATAATAAAATCCATTGCGAAGTTAACCAAGGAATATTTTCAATTAACTGGTCTCGGTTTACGCCACTTAGACGGTTAAATGGAGAATCCATAAATAATGGGAAAGTGATTTGTTCATAGTCACCTGCTGCTACTTGCGCTAATGCTGTAATGAATGCCAGGGCAACAATCTGACGTTGACCTTGTGAAATATCTTGGGTGATTTCAATGTCATCATGACTGAAAATTTCAAGCTCGAACTTGTCATTAATATTAATTTGTTTAATTAAATTAACGTCTTTTTGATCGATCAAGCGTTTAAAAATTTCTGTTGCTGAATTTTTTAACTTAATACGCATATCCGTACTAAATTCCTTTGCAATAGAACTTAAGTCATAACTCAAAGATCTAATAATATCAATGACTTGTTGCTCGAATGCATTGTTTTGGTTTTCCTTAATAATGCGGTCAAGCTGTTGTTGCAAGGTTTCCTTTTTTACCTTTAAATCCTCAATACGAACTGTAGATTGCACAATTTTTGCTTCTACTTCTTTTGAGTGTTGTTTTTGCTTTTGTAGAGACGTGTTTGTTTGTTCTAAATTTAATTGTTCATTCGTCTTATTTCCAAGTTCCTTTTGAACTTTGTTAATGATTTCTTCAACTTTTCGAATTTCGCGTTCTTTCGCATCAAAATCACGTAATAGTTCAATCGCTTTTTCTTTTATTTCATCCGCAGTGGATGAGCTACTATTAATCATTCGTAAAATCGCTTTTGAATCTTCATTGGTTTGTGAACGCTTGAAATTTCGTTTAAGCAGTTCAATAAATGCCCGGTTTTCTTGATGGATTTCTAAGTTATTATTACAGCATAAGCACACATTTTTTTGTAATGATTCTTCAATGACTTCTAGTGGTACATTACTGTCATTTTCTAAAATGGTACCTTGTAAATAGTTTGAAACATTATGAAATACATCATTCAGAAGTAAATACGGCATATTCACGTAAGCTAATTTAGCAATTTCAGACTTGATTAATTTCAAATGCTCTACAAGTGCTGTACGCATATCTTCTTGTAACTTCAGCTTATCTTGAATAATACCAATTTCTCTATTTTGCGATAGCTGCAGCTCGTATTTATGAATAAGTTCATTACTCACAGTTAGTTCTTCTGTAAGCTTCGATGAAATCTCTTTTTGTTGTGCGATTTTTTGAACCACTCCATCAATTTCTTCTTGCTTACGATGAGTATTTAAATCTGTTGTGCTGTTTACAACGTTGCGCTGCTCTGTATTTTTTAAATTGTTTAATAGTATGCGTGCTTCTTCAACATTATCGATTTGTAATAGCTTAAATATAGCTGATTTTACCTCACGTTTCACTTGATCATTTGTTTTAGCAAGCGTATCAATTTTTTCACCATCAAATAGGAAGAAATCTTTAATATCTTCATCTAAAATTTGGTTCATTATTTTTCCTATTTCAACCGTATCTTCGATTGGTGTTGGTGAATAATTCCCATCGCAGTCGATCTCATAAAATTTAACCGAGCCATTTCGTTCTTGGATACGATTATTTACCTTAACAGCTGCGATCGAACGGCTAATTTCATACTTGTTGCCATTATGCTCAAATAGCACTGTCACACTCGCTTTACACATTGTACCAAGCTTTTCATCTAATAATCGTAAATTCACTAAATGAATTTTTTGTGATGGGTCATCCAGTTGAATATGCGTAGCATTATAAAGAGCAAACATTAGCGCTCTAAAAATACCTGTCTTCCCTTTACCGTTTTCACCGAAAATAATTGTGATATTACGATCTCCTGAAGCGAAATTAATTTTTTGACTCCCATAATATTGTCTAAAGTTTTCAAGTTCCATTGCTAAAATCTTCATTTTTTTTCACCCGCCGCCACAATTTCTCTAATTTTCGAACGTAATCTCGTTACGGCATCACGTTTTTCCGATTCTAACTTCGCAGCATTAATGTCTAATAAAAATTGCTCTAGTAATTTTTTATTTAATGGAGAGAGGTTATTAATCCGCTCCTGTAATTCTTTATTCAAATACGCCATCCTCATATGCCTCCTTCATTTTGTAATATACATCCCATGGTTTCATATCCATTAGATAATTTAAATTGTATGGATCTAAGTAAGGGTAAATTTCATTTTTTGCTGTTGATTGATTAATCGCAGCACCACTAAATTCTGCAAATCTAGGTAGCTCTTTTTTTACGATCATTGTAAACGTATCAGCATCAATACCGTCTGGAAACACGATGAAATCATGAATTTCGGCTAACGTTTTCCCCTTGGCTGTTCGCAAAATACGACCGCGCCGTTGAACAAATTCACGCGGGTTTGATGTACTAGCTAAAAAATAGGCGCTACGCGTACTAGGTACATCGACACCTTCATCTAAACATTTGATGGCGACTAAAACTTGAATCGTGCCATCAGCAAAGGCTTCTAGCACTTTTTTACGTTCTTTATTTGCGACAGTTGAGTCGAATTTATGTACTCGCAAACCCATATCACTTAATGCTTTTGTCAGGACACTTACTTGTCTCTCTGCACAATAAATTAATGTATGCTGAATGACCTCCACATTTCTTTTCTTTAATAATGAAAGTAAAAGTGGGATTTTCCCAGACGCTTTCGCAAGAATTAAAGAGCGTTTACGATTTAATTGCTCAATCTTCTCTTTATCAGCATCTTCACTGTTGTATAAACGAATAATTTGCAGTGTTAATTTTTTATAAGCTTCAATTTCGGATTCCGTTAATGAAATGACGTGTGGAAAGTACTCATAAGGTGTTAATTTCCCTGACCCAATCGCAGCTTCTAATGAATACTGATAGACCACTTTATCAAATATTTCTTTTAAGAAGGCTGTCCCAGTTTCATCCCACCAACGATCCGGTGTCGCGGAAAGTCCAATTTTTGCAGTAAAGTTTTGGAATTCAATATTACGAAAAGCACAAGAACCAATATAATGGCACTCATCTGCAATTAATACTGAATGATGCGCAACCTTGTTAATTAAAGCGTTAAAATGTGGTGTTGCTGCCGTCTTGTATGTCGTAATGACAACATGCACATTTAAAATACCAATATTAAAATTCCGAATTTCCTTCTCCAGCTCATCTAGCCACTTTTTTTTTGAATCATAGCAAAGCGTTATATACTCAAAGCCAAATTTTTCACATTCTTGTTTCCATTGCTCGACTAAATGCGTGAACGGTGCATAAATAACTAGAAATAAACGACCATTTATTTTTTTATATTCTGTAACTGCTAACAAACTCGTAATGGTTTTCCCAGTGCCCATCGCCATTTCTAAAATCCCTTGCCAATTGTTATTTTTCAGCATCTGAATAGCATTTTGCTGATATTTGCGAGGCTCAATTGTGACTACACATTGTGATGGCTTAGGCATAGGACCACGCTTTTCTAATAAATTATTTTTTACAGATGCCGGTACATCAATAACACTTAAGCCATTCGTATTATTCGACCAAAGTAATTCGAAATCTTCCTTTGCCCCCTGGATACGGCGTTGGTCTTGCACACCTGAGTACACATCAATCTTTTCGAAATTACTAACGATACCGCCAAATGTTTCATTTGCTGACCCGGAGAAAGCAACACTGTTTCCTTCTTCATCGGTGAAAACACCAAATTTTTCGTGATATATTGCGTTATTATCTGTATGTGCAATTTTAATTTCAAGTTGATCTTTATAAATAAGCCAAGCTAACACATTTAATGTTTCATCCTGCAACGTTGCTGAACTCACTTCAATTTCACGTAACAAGGCACGTTCAATGACATCATGTTTTGCCTTATATCCTTTTTCAATTGCTAAAATGTCTTCGGCGGATAACATCGGATTTGCTACAATTCGAATTTTCCCGCCATTAAATAAGAAAACTTCAAACCCTCTCGCTAACGTCTTTAAACTATGGCTTGAAAAATAGCCTGCGGCACGATCATACTTCAGACTCTCGACTAAACAAGGATAATAAAAATCTTCATGTAGCTGATCATTATCTGAACGATATTTCAAATTAAAGCGAATATCAGTTAGTACCATCGTTTTCACCTCTTATTTCAAAAAATCCAAATGAATCAAATTTGAATAATGGACTATTATAAATTTCATTCGTTAACCGACGCGGGTTATGTGCAATTTTTTTCGAAACTAAATACTTCGCTAAATCTTCCTCATGATATCGACCTGTATATTCTGTCTTCACTATATGAAGGACTAATTGCTCGAAGTTTTCAATCGGCATATCACTTTTCACTAAAAACGGCTTATCAAATCGGTAGTCAATATGCGTTTGAATTTTACGATAGCCTATATGTTCTGCAAATTGACCAATCAAATACTCCGTCCATTCATATGATGAAATCGGTGTTAGGGCCTGGGAGTAGCCAACGAAACCAAATATTGGGCAATATACTTGCGATTCAAACTGTTGCTGCAAATAGCTTGCTAGGCTCTGTTTCACTTCTTCGGTAAACATTAGCAAATTTGCATTAATATATCTCGTATTCGTATAGTTATAAAATAAGCCATCCCTTAAAATATCAGCAGGCAAGCGAGCAACCGTTTGTCCACTGTAACCCTTGCTTTCAACAAACTCTAACATTTCATTTCTCACAATAAACTCTGGGAATTCAGTAGAGATCACCTGCTCAATTTTCGTAATTGAACTATTTGACCAATATAACAATTTCGAATAGCCATTAATGTTTGGATATAACCATTTTATAATGGCTGCCAACGTAACATCCTCAGTTAATTTACAACGTTCAATTAATGATGAGAGTTTTTCATTGAATGCGAGTTCAAATGACAGATCATATGTGAATACATAACCTTTTTCTAACTCACGTTCTATTACATTTTTCAGCGCTACTAATTCTTCATCCGTGAATTTAAAGGACTCGATTGTTTTAACAATATTGTTACTTACCATGACAACCGTTTTCAAGCGTGGAATTAATTGATCTAATTTAACATGTTTCCAGTTAAGATCTTCTAAAATTGCTTCTCGCTTTGCCTCATGTCCATGTGAACGTAAGTAATTTAATAAAATCGTTTCAGCATCAAGTCGATCAGCATTCGCTTTGAAAATATAGAGCGTATTTCGATGACCTGTTTCATACTTATCACCTAAATAAAGTTGAATAATACTGTATAAATGCTCTGGTGAATGTACTCCAATTTCCTGCATTAATGATGTGTACTCTTTAAAGACCCATCGTGGATCTACATATTCCAAAACCGTTAAACGTTCATCGATCACTTGCTCAATCTTCGCTAATAAATCGTCCGTAATAGTCTCACCTTTGTGCAGAGCAAATGTATTACGATCTACTAGAATTACGTTTTCACCTGCTGCAATTCGAGCTGTCACCGACCTTTTACTACTGTCAAACGGAATATCAAATGTATCTTCCATGTACTGTTTGAACAGTCCGTATCCAGCATCATCCATCTCAATTGGCTCTTTTATGACATTCTTAAATAAGTAATTAATACGTGCAATTATACTAATCGTTTTCTTCACATAGATATTATTTACTCGCTTGTAGTTATGTGATCGGATGAGTAAATCTACCACTTCTCTTGCAAAATTAAATATGTCTTCATCAAATAATTGCTTTAGCTCATCTATTTCAATAATCGGCTGTGAGTAATCGATCTTTTCAATATTTTCACGAATCTCTTCATAGTCCGAAGTTAAAATATAACGATCTAATTCACTTAAATATGTAATTGAATCATCAATATCAAAGAAGATATCCAGTAGCGTTTTATATAGATCTCCTTCTATCTCAAATGCTTGCATAAAATCATCAAGCGTCAACAACTTTGAATGCTCAGTACAATATTGGAAGTATTGCTTTAGATTCAATTGCTTTTTATAAGCCGATAATCGGTTGCGACCTTTTGCTTCAATTTGACGAACACGTTCACGTGTCACATCAATCGCATCGCCTACTTCTTGAAGTGTTTTTGTTCGCCGTAACAGTAAAATCTCAAGCTCACGTGGATTTATAACACTAACGACTTTTCCCAAAACTTCTTGTATGTCCTTCATATGATTTAATTCCACTAAAATGTCACTAAACACTTTTTTATAATCCATATCATCCAGCACGTCAAATAAACATAGCTGCAAGTCGAGTGAATTGTCCCATGTGATTTCGAACATTTCTTGCATCTCAGCTAACGAATAACTTAAAACATATTTAAATTTAGGATGGTCTCCAATTTCACTAATAAGCTGATTAAATTGCTGTTGCTGCCTTTCAGCTAGTATTTCATCTGAAGAATCAATCACTTGTTGACATACTTCTTCTGCTTTTTCAAATGGGAAATCTGCTTGATACATTCCTAGCTCATCTGCTGCATAAAAATCATCAATAAATTTTAAATAATCAAGATTGATAAATTCCACAATAGATTTAAATGAGTTGTTTTGTAATAAAGTAACGGCATCACTCACATCGAACTGCAAAGCATTAAACTTACGATGAATTTCGTGATAAAGCTCCATTACTCTTATCGCTGTCTTTGTTCTTACATGTTTCTGATATCTGTATTTCTCAACAAAGTCAACAGTTAATTCCGAAAATTTCCGAATGTCGTTTACATGACAATATTTAAGAAATGTTGAATAGATTGTATCTTCATAAAAATACTTGACAGGCGCATCTAGCATAGAAACATCATTTGTTGGTACTATGTCTAAAGATTTTTCTTCACAACATTCCATTTGTACCCTCTCTAATTCATAAGGTATTCCAACCGTATGAATTGGTGAAGCCATGTATTCATTCACAGGAACAATTAAAAAACCCGCTTCTTTAAATATTTCTTGAAGCAGCACAAATGAAGCCCCTTGCGTAAAATGTAACATCCCCTCAAGCGGCATATTTTTAAAAAATAAATCTGAACGTACGTTAAACCGTTCAATAAAATTATTTGCCCCTAACATCGCAAAATCAATTTTTTCAAAAGCGTATGTATTATCATTTTTGTAAAGAATATGCTGAATTTCATACTTTCGGTCTAATAAGTAATTACTCTGGTATTCAGGCTGAAACCCAATTCCACGTAGCACTAGCTCATCTCGAACGTTATAGAATAGCTTACTATCGGTACTGTATAAATGACGCATATAGTCAATTGGATTTTCATTTAATAGCTGCATTAAATTTTCACTATGAATCTCTAAATTTAAATTGCTATAGTAAGGAGGTATGTTGAAAAATTCATGTAATTGTTCCATTCACAGTCACCTCTAAAGTATTTCTCAATTTTACCATCTTTTCAATTTAATTAAAATTTTTTGGATGTTAATTACTTTTAGTATAACAAGTTCGAGATCATTAATCTATTCAGGTTCTTAGGAGGAGTTATAGTATTTAACGATAACTGCATCCTTTTCAGAGCTTAATATTTCAAAAAAGATACATCCCGATTAACTTATTAAGATACTATAATTTGAGTACCCAAGGTGGCGTAAGAACTGACTTTCTTCTAATTCCGCACTTACTTATAATACAGTTCCCTGCGACCTTGCTAAACGAAGTTTAATTTAACTAGTAATAGAGCAACTTCAATCTTATAATTAAAAAGATACTATATAGAAAGTCGTGATTGCCCAGATGAATGATATTAATTTAACACAACTAAAATTAAGAGCAATGAATGGTGGTCAATTTCAACAGTTTGCAGAATCCTTCTTGAGAAACGACTATAGAAATATTGAATTTCTAACAGATTATGGTGCTGTTGAAGGCACTGGTAAAACTAGACCTGGACAACCAGATATATATTTTAATACACCCAATGAAGCATATGCTGTTGAAGTTACCACTGATAGCGATAATAGTAAATTAATAAAAGATACTGAAAAAGCGATAGACTTTTTAGATAAAATTGATTTTTCAACTAAATGGGTTGTACTATTCTTGAGTTTCGAGCCTAACCCAGAAAAATTAAATGAGTGTAAAGAGAAATGTAAAAGTAAAAATATTAATTTTAAAGCATACAGTAACAGTGATATAAGTTGGAAGTTAGATTACAAGTACTTGGATTTAAGATATGATTGGCTTAAGATTCCTCTATATTCACCACAAACTTTAGAGATTTTCTCACATGATAATGCATCAGAACAAATTTATAGAACGCTATCAAATATAAGTATGATAAAAACTGAACAATTGATAGATTTTAATGCCTTAGTTAATGAATTATATATGAATGCCATTACGCATGGAGAGGCTCATAATTTTAGTTTAAGCTATAATCATAGTAAATTAATAATTTCTGAAGATGGTATAGAGTTTAACTTTTTAAATAAGGCAATTGAATTTACTGGGGATTTCCCACTTAATAGCCATGGTGGAACACAAACATTTAAAGAATTTATTGTGAAACATCCTGACTTTAAGATTACTTATAACAGAAAAAACGAAAAAAATATCTATTCGATATTCCCAAAAGAGCAAAGTTTTATTAATATTTCTGAAGAATGCGAAGTTCAAATAAGTTCAATAAATTATAATTTCATCACAAATCCAGATACATATTTAAATATTTGTGATAAATGTGCTAGTATAATAATTTATATAAATCGCTGGGATTTTTTCAGAAGTAGAAGGTATAAATTAGATCTAATTCTCTTACAGACTGTACAACATGAAAATTATAAAAATCAAAGTTTTATAATTTATATCCCTTCAAATGGCGTCCCTGACTATTTTAAAGAAGAATTCGATACTCTCTTTAAATATGAAATTCTTAAAAATAAAATTTTTGTAGTTGAAGGAAACGACGAAATCTTCTAAAAAAGAACGAGTTATGCTAAAATAACTCGTTCTTTTTAGTTGCAATTATATATCCGTAAAAAACCACACTCACTTAGATATATTACGATTCAATACAATGAATCCTAAATAAAATTAGGTCTTATAGATATTTCAATAAAACCTAATTTTCACTACCATATCTTTAACTTTCTTTTCTAACCAACTTCATAATATTATTCACATGGGACTTTTTTTCTATTATACAATTCAATATTCTAATGAATAAAAAACCACGATTTTGTGTGCTATATCCCCTGGGAGTACTGATGAAATAAGCATTAATCTATTAAAAACCTTTCTAACTCTTTATCACAATAATACACATTACCCCCTTTCATTCCACGTGCCATTAGAGTTTTATATGTATTTTTAACAAGAGTAATTAGCGGATCAATTTGACCTTTCTTCGGTTTAGCTGGTTTTGCACCTTTATCTTTAAATTCATCTCTTCTAATAATCAGAGTGCTACCTCCTTTGTCATATCCTAAATCATTACCAATTATGGAACCAGCATAATCCATTTCTAAGCCTTGCACAGTATGTGCACAATCAATTCGATTTGGATCATTCCATAGTATAGTAAAATTTTGTTCCTTAATTACAACATCATGTGCCAATTCTTTTCCCTTAGTATTTTTAGTCCACCCCCAAGCATAACCTGCTAATAGCCTACCGCCACGTTTCTCAATAATCTCTCCTCTTAATGTATGAGGATCCAATATAACTTTAAAATCAAAATCTCCTTCAAGTACTACATTATTATGAAACAGTTTTATGTACCCTCGTAAATATTTCGCAAGAAAAAAGCCTATCAAGTAGCACTGAACCAATCGTATCTTCTCATCTTTTGGAACTTCAATTTGAAGCATCAACCAAAAAAGAAAGGTTATTTACAGATGAAGCGTATCCCAAACACTTTCGTTGGGCATGAATACATAAAAAGGAGTAATAAGAGAGCAAATTATAAAAGATTTCATCCTTAACCGTGATCAATAAACTTTAATTTTTTGCTAACAAAATTTTCAAAAACATATCCTAAAGAAGTAACTATTATCATAATCCTGTAATGGAAATATTCTTTAGTCTCGTAAAAATTGCGGATTAATATTCACAAAACATAAAAATCATTCAATCCAACCGTGCTAAGAATTGTACTAGGACACATTCATTACTACAATTGCGAATCCAAGAAAAATAAAACTACCCGTCTCCAAAAGAATGTAGAGTACAGGTAGTTTAGGTGTTTTGATCCATGATCCACTTTTTTAGTCAATTAATAGTAAAACAAAGTACTTTTTACTGTTCACTAGAGAAGATCATATCATAATTATTTATACACATTCCTTGATTTTTCTCATTTCAACTCTTTCTAAAACATGGTAAACGGCTTGGGCAATATTCCACCCCAAAACAGGTGGTACTGCGTTACCAACCATCTTGTAAGTATGCGTTCCTGGTCCTAAAAGTTCAAAGTTATCTGGGAATGTTTGTATTCTAGCACATTCACGTACCGTTAGCCTTCTCCATCCAGACATATCCTCTGGATTCTCTGAATTCGACGATTGGTAATGTGCTTCAATATTCCCATGATGTTCTGCCCTAATTGTACAAGACGGCTCGTCTTTTTTAATACGATTATTCCCTTGCATCCGTCGCCCCGGATAGAATTTAGCATTAGAACGTTGATTATGATTAAATAAAGTCTCATCATCTTCTCTTCCCCATAAATCTCCAATCGCTTCTTGGGACGTCATCCATCTACCTTCATGCGTTGGAACAGGTGGATAGAACTCAACGTCTAATTCCTCCCTAACCCCTACAATAAATACACGTTTTCTTGTTTGAGGAACTCCATAATCAGCTGCATTTAATAAATGATGTGACACCTTATATCCGCTTTCCTCGAAGTCATTCTTTATAGTCTGTAATATTAACCCATTTTCTAAATTCACTAAACCTTCCACGTTTTCAGCAACAAAAACTTTTGGCTTAACATGATCAATAACACGCTTTAATTGCAAATATAGTTGTCCACGTTGTACTGTAATACCTTGGCGTTTTCCTGCTACGCTAAAATCTTGACAAGGAAACCCCCCTAGAACAATATCTGCATCTTTTGGTATTTCTTCATCCTTAATCTCGGTGATATCTCCAATTACTATATGGTTACCAATATTATGCCGATATGTCTCAGCAGCTTGCTTATAAATATCATTTGCCCAAATAACATCAAAATTATTACTTTCAAAATGTTTCCCGAAAATTTCAAAGTTACCTAAAAAGCCAAGGTCCAATCCCCCACATCCAGAAAATAAAGATATTACTTTATACTTTTTTTCCAAGTTTAACACCTTCCATTCTTTAACAAAAACATCTATAATCTATTTAAACCACACTTAAAAATCCTCTTAATTAGTATATAAATTTTATAACTACAGGAGTTATAAGTCAAGGAGATTATAAGATGATTGAATTTCACTTACACAAGATACTTGAAGAATTTAATATATCACAATCACGTTTCGCAAAGTTAGCTTGCGTTCGGCCAAATACAATCAATGATATGTGCAAAGGACAAACTAAAAGAATAGAAATACACACACTTATAAACATATTAAATACTATTAATCAATTAAGTAATAGATCTATTTCATTAAATGATCTAATGGTATACAAAGGAGCTACCCATGATAACAACTATACTGACAGAAGTTTCACAATTAATAAATAACAATAAAGATCTTTACACTGAAATAACTTCCAAAAAGGGGAATAAGGGGGTTTTATTTGAAGAAAAAGTTTCTATGCTTATTACGAAAGTAATTGAAAGCTCTTTTCCTAATCATTCTTCTTATCAAACGGGTGCCCAAACATTTCCGGACGTTATAATTAAGGATAAGACTTCCTTGAAGGAGTATGGAGTTGAAGTAAAATACTCTGAAAAAAGAAACTGGCAATCGATGGGGAACAGTATATTCGAAGGCACCCAAATAGATAGCGTCGAATGCGTATACGTTTTATTTGGGCAAAAAAATACAGAAACAGAACGTATTGAAACAAAGGTACGACTATATGATGATGTTTTAGAGGAAATTAAAGTTACTCATTCGCCCCGTTTCATGATCAATATGGACTGTGAAAAAAATGTTTTTAAAATCATAAACACAAACTATAGTGAATTTAAATCTTCTAGCAAAGAAAAAAAAACAGATTATATTCAACAATATTTTGTAGAAACTTTAAAACCTGGTCAAAAAGTTTGGTGGATAAATCATACTGCCGATGCAGATGAAGCAATCCCTGTTAAATTAACTGCATTTAATCAATTAGATTCTGTGCAGCAAAGAAGAATGATTTTAGAATCTTTCATTCTATTTCCTGAAGAAATTTTAACGAGTACATATGATTCTGTGACAATTCACTGGTTATCTAAATATAACGTCTATAATCCTTCCCTAAGAGATGCTTATACAGCCGGGGGACGGGAACATCTCTCTATAAAAAAAGAAAACCAAATTAATGTATATCTAATTTCTCAAATTTACGCAAAACTCTTCCATTATTCTAATGATATAAAGAAAATACTGAATAATATAGCAGCAGAAGAAAACCATGAATTACGAAATTCCATTGAAAATCTATGGGAACTTAAAATTACAACTACTACAAACGTGGAAGATGAGTGGATAAATAAATTACAAGGGATTACTAGTAACCCTTGTAAAGAAAACCCTATTATTAAACCTATTGATATTTATATTTCAGGATTAACCCTTTAGTAAAGGACTAAAAACAAAACAGGCATAAAACTCCGGTTTTGTTTTTAGTTTATCATAATCATACTTTGTAGAATAATCATGATTCATATGATTTCAGAGGAATATCCTTCCTTTTTCATAAATGTATTCCCTGACATTCCTCCATACATAATTTAATTTCACTCCTTTTCCCTATTTATGTTTGACATTTTTCAACTTTAATAAAAAAAGGCTCCAATCAAAAAACTTAGTTTGTTCACCTTTCAACAAACTCTACCTATTCTTCAGGATTAAAGGTTTTCATACAACCCCAACATCCTCCGCCCCTCCTCAACAATCTCATCCCTCATTCCCTCAGGCTTAATAACCTTCACAGAACCACCCATACCCAGAATCCATTTCTTAACCGAACTTTTCCCACTCATTATTGCTTTGAAATTGATACTACCATCTGAATTTTGTTCTATTTTCTGCTCTTCTCCCCAAATCGACTCCGGTACAGAATTAGCAAATGGCGGATAAATAATTAATTCTACTCCAAACGTTTCATTTACTATACCTAACTTTGGACATATCCCTTCCAAATCAAAATTTTCCGGGATCGTATATCTATCAAACAATACTTGAATATCCTTAATTCGCACTAATTTGAACTTACGTATGTCATGTTTATCATTACAGAAAGCTATACAATAAAAAAATTCGTTATAATGTACAAATCCATACGGCTCAATAGTGCGTTCTGATTTTTTACCATGGCTATCTTCATATTTAATTCTTACC
This sequence comes from Bacillus cereus group sp. Bc010, assembly GCF_027716745.1. NCBI lineage: Bacteria > Bacillati > Bacillota > Bacilli > Caryophanales > Bacillaceae > Bacillus > Bacillus cereus group sp. Bc010. Next base: position 30,790 of record NZ_JAQFUY010000034.1, on the reverse strand, counting down.
TTATTCCCTCTACTAAAAGCCTCTTGCAGCTTTAAATATTTCCTATTTTCTCCCCAAAACTCATAATTTGGTCTAGATCGCTGAACAAAATGAATATAACGTGCTTTATCCGCTTCAATTTTCCTCAGGGCTTTTAATTTATCGAGAGCTACTTGTGCATCATTCGAATAGATAGGATTTCCCTTAGCAACCAATTGCTCAACTGAAAATGTTAACGCAGTTAATTCCTTTGGAGATAAGTTCTTAATCGGAAATAGGGATGTATTAGAAATATAGTACCCGCCATATCTCCCACGTTCACTTTTAATATCAATATTTGCATCTGCAATGTCCTTTTTATAATCACGAACCGTTCTTGCATCTATTTTTAATTCGTATGCTAGTTCACTACTTTTCATTTTCCCCCTTGCATGTAGCAATTCAATCATACGGAGGGCCTTACTTATCTTACTCATCAATCTCTTCCTTCTCTATAAAAAAGTTGGCATAAAATTCATGCCAACTTTCTTTGAATTATTCATATTGATAAACACCCTCGCATTATGTATACAATATTAAAATACAACGGCAAGCTGTCCATCTTCTTCCAAAATTATATCATCTTCCCAATCATCTTGTTGTATATATACATCATCTTGCGCAATATATTTTTTAATAGACCTTACCATATGCATAGGCAGCGGTAATTGCGTATGCTTTTCAAATGTAACTACCATACGTCGCAAGTAATCCACCATGCATGCTAGCTCGTCTCTTTCATCCTCTTCCGCTCCTGAAACAATAATCTCAACGGCTCGTTGTTGGAATATCATTTTTTTAGGTGCATCAATTTTTTTAGCGGTATTGGCAACACCTTTCATTGTGGAAGGACGTAAGCCAACGCTATAATATATACCTGTTTCATCTCGATATAAGCCCGATTTTTTATTAATATAGCTGTCTTTTTCATGAATAAAGTACTGTGGTACATCACTTGTCTGATTGATTCGAATTACACGAAGGTTCTGGAATGTAGCAAGCATGTCATCAAATTGCGTTATTTCCTCCAACTTCATTTTTGGGTTGGCTAATTCCGGAATCCATCCATATCTTAAAGTAGCTTCTGCAATGAAGCAAACTTGCTCGTCTGTTCTATTTAAAATATGTAATAACTCATTTACAATGAATGGTTTTAGTTTCTCGTTTTCTTTGTATTGCAAGAATTTTTTATGATTGTATACATTTAAAACACTATCATCTAGTGATCTCCACTTATCATCACCATACAATTTATATTCAAGCTTTTCCCCTTGAATTTTTGTGAGAACAGGTAAAAATTCCGTCCCTCTTCCCCTTTTTATCCTCATTAATGACAGGCTTACAATCGTTCCTTTGTAATGAAACTTATTCCAATTTCGTCTTCGAAACCCTTTATCAGCCAATAGATCTAATAGTGAATTAAATATTCTTTCATCCCCTGCATCATACTCTAGCGGATGAATAAACTGCGTAATTCTTCCTGTGCGTGCTAAGCCTTCACGTATCGCATGCTTCGGGTCAATTTTTTTATTTTCATATGCATCTATTTCTATTAACGATAAAGTGTTCTGTTCACACCTCTCGATATTACGTACTAAAGTTTGTATATGCCTAGCAGCTGCTTTTTCTTTATACTGATCATAGTCTAAATCCTGTACAATTCCTTCCGGTGATTTTGCTACTATTTTCAAGGTCACTTCAGGCTCTGTCTTTAATACAAAACAATTATCATCCTCTGTTTTTACTGCCAATTCTTTTTTTACTAAAACCTCTTTCACTTTATCTACCATATGGTGAGAACATATCTCGAGTTGTAGCTCTTCTACCCTACTAGGAGCATATAAAGGTAAAATGTGATCGTTAAATGAAGTTTTCACTTCTTTACCAGGATTCATAATTTCAAAATTCGGAAATTTATTCATAAACACATTTAATAATTCCTCTTTTTCAGGCAATCCGATCCCTCGTTGTACTTTTGTTCCCACAATTGAAAATGTACTTTCATTGTACACACATAATATTTGCTTATCTGCTCCCTCAATATATGATTTCGGATCCTTCATCACCTCGTTTAATTCTGGCAAATCTCCTAAGATTAAATCATCTAGTAACTTAAACGAATTCTGCTCCCATTTCACCCCTGATTTCCCTTGTTCTATCTTCAATTTTGCAAAGGTTCTTTTTTCCTCATTCATAAACGGATTCGGAATAGAGACATACACCGTGACATTTTGCCTATTACGAATTAAATTTACTAATTTCGTTCCTTTTTGATAGTAACGTCTAATTCCAAATGATACTTTTAATAAAGGTTTATTTTCAACTCCGCGTGTAATGGCCTCAAATCGATATACGTAAGAAAAATAATCTTGTCTATTATTTTTTCTAATAGGCTCTGATATCGCTTCAAAGACTTTCCCGGATTGAATTCTATAGAATGTAACATCACTCGCTATTTCTGGCGACACAGATAAATGAAGTGGTTCCTCGCATATTTTATCCGTAACTATAGCTGGAACCCATTTGAAATGTGCATTATCATCTCCTTCAAATACGTCCTTAACACTACCATTATGCCATTTCATTTCACTATCTATTAACATAGGCATTTCATTATTCTCATCAAGGACTTTAAGCCAGGCCTTACATACGTATTCAAATTGCTCTTGATGTAAAGGACGTTTCGTCACAATCCAAGGTCTTTTTCCCATTAATGCTTGTGCATCGTTTTGAATAAATAAAATGTCAGAGAACATAACGAACAATCTCTCCGTCAATCCTTCTAACTTCTTTTTTAATTTCCATTGTTCTGCAGGCTTTCTGAGTAAGTTAATCCAATCCTCAGGCCAATATGTATAAAAGACGTTTTCTTTTTCTAAGACAGATACTACATCCTTAAACGCTAACAATTGAAGTTGCTTCATTATAAATCAATCCTCTACTTTCCACATATTCTCTATACTTGTAACAAAAGGCCCATATAAAGCCATAAAAATCTCATCATCTTTGTATTTTTGCATCTTCATTCTCCAAAATTCCAGTAAAGATGGTACATTAGGGTTTTTATTATGGAAGCTCCCATCACAGTAATATACACGAGCATTCTTCCCACCACGTAATAATCTACCTATCATTTGCCAAACTGGAATAAAGATAAACCAAGATAAAACTTCTCTTTCTTTCGAAGTTAACACCGCCCAAAAATCTGCTCGTTTATACATTGACTCAAAACGCCCCATACTAAGTTTACGTAACTGCTTTATAGCCTTACCGTAATGAAGACCTCTACTTTCAATCTGATTCATAAAGACTGGAAATGCTGCATGTAAAACTTGAATCATATAATTAAAATCATTTGGTACCGGATAAGGCCTTACAAGAAAGAATACCGAGCCAAATAAAGCACCTGTACCTCCATCTAAAATATTAAAACCACGTCCGACAGACATTAACGGCACAATTAGTATTTTCTGTTCTTCTTTCCTAAACATTTCAATTTGACTCCTAGGAAAGGCATTTTTTAATTTATCATTTTCCCGTGTTAATACACGATATTGTTTTGATAATCTCGGAATCATTTCTAATGTATTCGCAACAGTTTTAGCATCCTCATATGAATTAACTACAAGTAAAATCCGCCTGTTTTCTACTTGTAATGTTTTCAACTCAACTAACAACCTATCTTCTAAAGATGCTGTAAGTTTACTTAAATTTTCAGCCCTCTTCTGTTCACGTTTTCCTGAAATACATAGAAGTTCTCCATCTTTTTCATCAAAAGTTGGTACGTATGACTGTTTAATTTTAGAAGGAGGCAATTCCGATTGAATTAACCATTTAGGTTTCATTGCTATATCATAATGGTCTGACCCTGGCGCTAAGCTTGTACCAGAAAGTAAAACAACCGCTGGACCCTTTTTCTTAAAGGCTATTTCATACATATTAGACCAGTCATATAAGAACTTTCTTCCAATCCCTGAATATTCAAGGATTTTAAAATTACCAAACTTATCATCTTCAGTTTGTTCATATCTATATCCAAACAACTTTCCAGTCATAGCATCAAGTAAAAAGGGCTTATACTGTTTTGCTTTTGTCAAAAGAGGTGATACATCATATCCAATTCCTAATCTACTTTGCACAGCAGGATAATAAGAAAGTAGAAACTTAATATTATAGTCTAAGTATGAAAAGTATAAATAAAATTCTAGTAAGTCTACCGCATCACGTGTAATTTGATTATCCATTTTAAAGAGCTTAGCTACTTCTTGTAAAATTTGATTTTTATTCGGTTCTTTCGCAAGTAACTGATCCAACTTACGCTTTATTTGAACGGTTTTCCTTGGATCTACAGCAAATTTCCTTAACTGTTTTTCAATTTTTCTTTGTTCCTCTTCATCTTTTGTAACTTTTTTAGATAATTCATACGCTAGCTTATTAGGAAATAACAGTTTATTTTTCAAAGAATTCCGTATTTTTGGTGTGTGACTTAATTTTGCATATAATGACCAAACAGCTTTCTCTAACTCCCTGGAATTGAGTTGCCAACGCTGAATAAGCTTATCATTAGCAAACTCAGTATATCTTCCTGTAATGTTATTACTCATTGCATAAAGTGATTTTTCAAAAAAAGAATTATTATTACCAAAAGCATCGATTTCAACCGTAAATTGCTCATCGAACTGCTTTTGAACTGCATCTGCTTCATCCACAAAAATAATATCTAATAAATCATACATTGCTTCATAAATTGTTCTTTCAAGGGGATCTATAACCGCAGGAATACTAGAAGTTATTAAACTTGCAGTTGTTGCTACCCATACATCGGCATCTATTAGCTCTGTCCACTCCTTATATACACCACATGTATTAGCTAAAGGACATAAAACCGTTTTATCACCTTGCTTTATAGACTTACATGGATAATAATTATTACGTTCAAAATCATTAGCTAAAGCTTTTAATGTACATGAATCCGAGATAGAAGCTAACGAATGAAACGTCTGTGTTAAGAACTGCGACACGTCTTTAGAGGGATCTACATAACTTTCTAAAAAACGTTTTTCATGATTTGCCCGACTTCCTTTTCCAATAATAGGAACCGCCTTAATACCAAGATCACGTAATTCCTGTACACGATCTAGAACTTGAAAAACGCTATTTTCAATAAAACCAACTTTGGCCCCTTTTTCTTTCACTTGATGATAGGTTTCTAACATCATCCAAGTTGATTTTCCAGCTGCTAATCCACCTGCAATATGCTGCGTTTCATGATAATCAAACGTATTTTGCTGATATACGTGGAGACTTTGAAACTTAATCCTTTTAGCACGGTCTACATAGGATTTTTTTGATATCAGCTCCATCTCAGTAGCTGCATTTACCCAATTAGTATTCAAATCTGAGGAGCACTTAATTTTTTCACGATACTTCGGCAACATAGGATATTTCACTTTAATTTTTGGAATTGAACCTGTGTATTTGTGTAACATGGTTTCCACCGTCCGGGAATATGAAAAATCTCCCTCCACAGCGAATTCATAATCTTTCTCTTCTTGCTCTAATACATCAAGTATTAATTTTGCATATACCTTCGTTCTATAAGTTACTATCTGAGGGATTACTTGTATGATTTCTCCATTCTCTTCATGAAATAAACGGTATTTCTTTTCTATTTGCAAATAAGATGCAAGATTGTCTCTCCATATTCTTTCATTAGAAAACTCAGCTAGTAACAACCTTAAATTCATAACAATAGACTTATCTGTATACTTTTCTAATACTGGTTCATTATAACCAACTAATAATGCCCATGCTTCCTCAATAGGCACTTGATGATCTGCTGTTTTCCCACCGTATATAAGGAGTTCCGTTTTGATAATTTGAAGCGCTTCTTCTTTTTCTACATTGAATTCTTCAAACTATTTTTGAAGATCATATATTAATTTGTGCTGCATAAGGTCTCCTCCTTTAAACACTTAAACAGTTCACGCTCCGTCATAATTTGTATATAGACACTGGATTCTTTGCTTAAAGAAGAACATACTAATTCTTTATAGTTAGGATTCATTTTCAATCGATAATTTGGAATAATAACATAAGCATTTTTATGATACTTCTCCAAATAACCTGAATTCTTATTATTAAAAGCATTCGCAAGCATTCTTGGCGATCTGTAATCTTTTACATCTAAATCTATTAACGTATCATTTACATTAATCCTTATATCAAACTCGTCAACGTTCGGATATAATACTGCATCATACTGTTTTAAACGTTTACATATTTTCTCTTCTATCATTCCGGTTAATAACACATATCTTTGTATTCCCGGTCGAACTCTATACACCGATTCACCCTCCGAAAATTTATACGATTCTAAACGCTCAAACGATTGAAAGTGGCCACATATTTGTTCCTTATTACATCTCCAACTTCCTTTTACAAATGATACAGTCCATCCACAATGAGGGCATTTTTTATAATTATCTATGTTATGCGGAACCTGTTCATAACAACTTTCAAACAGCTGATGTAACACGTTATCTTTAATTGAAAATAATATTTTACGCAGTCGCACATATGTTAAAACTGCATTATCCGGACTCGCTATAATAGAACGAATTTTTCTATATTCCTCATCTAAACTATTGTCCCTACAATAATTTAATATCTCCTTCATTACAGATTGATCAAATTCTGCTGGAAATTTATATTCTTCAAGAAAATCCTCTATATCAATAGACAGACCAAACCCTTCAACTAAAAAGGTGGAATCACCCGGGAGTAACTTTTCTATTCCAGCCATTCCCCATTTTTCAACAGGTTTGTGAAGTACCTTGATTAAATCAAAAATATTATTCGGAGGCATATTAGACTGCAATGTATTTTTCATAAATAGTAAATGCCCTTTATGCAATGTCTCAGGAATTTCTGTCCATCCCTTCTTCTCCCATTGCTCCAGCCCCTTTGCAATAAAATAAATCATTTCTTTTATTTCTCTTGTTTGCAATACTATCTCCCTCCCATTCAATACATTTTGTACAGAAACAAACTAAAATTAGATAAATTTACTATACAATAACTAAATCATAACATTAATTGTGGCAGTATTTGCGGTAATTAAAATTATTTTTCTAATTTTCAAAAATAAAGTGACTAATTGTCACTTTATTTCTAGCTTATTACTAAAGTCATAATTCCCACCAATCATCCCACCATACCACCCACTACTCTCCTCCAAAAACCCCCTACTCTCCCCACTTCCCTTATAAAAATCCTCCCAACCCCGCTCCCTCAAAATCCCCTTCCAACTATCACTCTCAACCATCCTCTTAATAACACCATCCCAATAAGCAACCTCTTCCTCCGTCATATCTTTCGGGCCCATGATTCCTTTCCAGTGTTGGAAGATAACGTTGATTCCTTGTTCTTTCCAAGTTGGGATTTCTGGTAGTCGGTCTAGCCGTTTTGGTGCGGATACGGCTAGTATTTTTATTTTGCCGGCTTTGTATTGTTTTTCGGCTTCGGATAGGGTCATAGTTGCGGCGCTTATTTGTTTGTTCATTAGGGCGTTTATGATTTTTTCTTTGTTTTCGTAGACGAAGAATTGTAGTTCAGCTGGGTTTATGCCGAATGCTTTGCTTACTTGTACGAAGGATAGGTGATCGTCGTTTCCTAGGCCGGGGGCAACGCCGAGTTTGAAGTTTTTCTTGTCTTGTTTTAGTTGTTCCATTAGTTCGTTTGCGTTTTCAATGTTTGATTCTTTTGATACGACCACAACTTCCCAATCCGACGCTAATGTTGCGATCGGTGTGAAGTCTTTATATGTTAGTTTACTGTGGCCTAGTAAGTTGTTCGTTATGAGTAAGCTTGAGTTAATCGCCAGTACGTGACCGCCTTTTTGTTTCGTATATTTCCATCCAACATCACCGCTGCCACCTACTTTGTTTGTGACTGTGATTGGTTTTGTGAAGATTTTTTCTTCCATCAGCGTTTTTTGCATCGCTCGCGCTGTTAAGTCCCATCCTGCTCCTTGAACGTTTGGCGCAACGATTTCTACTTTGTCGATGTTCACTTTATTCGTATGGGATTTTTCCGAGGAACAACCAGCTATTACTCCTGCCATAATCCATATACATAGTAATAATCGTTTTTTCATAGTCCTCGTCCTATTCGATATTTTCGTTCTGGTCGCCCGATAATGCCATATGTGTACTCTACTGTACATTCGTTTGTCGCTACTAAGTATTCTAAATATCTTCTTGCGGTTGTTCGGGAGGCACCCATTTGTTCACCCATTTCTTCTATTGTAATGCCCTCTTCGAATCCTTTTATAATTCCTTTCACTTTTTGCAGTGTTAACGGATCAACACCTGTCGGTAAGTTTTTTATGTCTTGTGTTTGTGAAATGCCGAAGAAGTTATCGATGAGTGCTTGATTTACTTCATTGTTACTATGTAATAGTTGTTTCTTTCTTTTATAGTCTTCAATTGTGCGAACAAATTTTTCTAACGTAACCGGTTTTATAAGGTAGTTGCTTACGCCGTTTCGAATTGCTTTTTCCAGCATATGGTTTTCATTTGCCGCTGTTACCATAATGACGTCAACGTTTGGAAAATCGGCATGGATTTTCGGCAATAAGTCCGTACCGATTCCATCTGGTAAGTAATTATCTAATAGAAGTAAATCGATTTCTTCCCTTTGTAGTAGTTCCATCGTTTCTTTTGCGTTTAATGCTTTTCCAATCACTTTTATATCCTTTATTTTTAATAAAAACTCTTCCTGAATTTGCGCGACGCGGAAATCATCTTCTGCAATTGCAACCTTCAACATATGCCCATCCCCCTGTTTGTCATATACTTTCTCTCAATGTTTTCGGAAGGTAAATTGTAAAAATAGCTCCCCCATTTTTCTCATTTTGAATCTCAATTGTTCCCTCTAGTACATCTACCATTTCTTTTACGTTCGCTAGCCCGTAACCACGATCATTTCCTTTCGTTGAAAATCCCTTTTGAAAAATGGTCGTAATTTTTTCTTCTGGTATCCCTATCCCGCTATCTATCACTTCAAACACAATGTCATGTCCAATATCCGTAACAAAGAAGGAAACATTCTTCTCCTCTTGCCCACTCACCGCATCAAACGCATTGTCGATTATGTTTCCAAGAATCGTAATAAGGTGCGAAACTTTTATATGGTCTGGTAGCGGATGAAGCGCACTATCTCCTTCAATATGAAAATCAATTTTCTTCTCAGACGCTGTTCCGATTTTCCCTAATAAAATGGCTTGTACTTTCGCATCATGAATTTGATGAAATAAAATATGGTTTTGGCTTTGATGAATGTTAGATTCTTGTTGAATAAATTCAATCGCTTCTTTGTAGTGCCCTAACTGAAGTAATCCTGATAAGACGAAAAGCTTATTTGTAAATTCATGTGTTTGAGCGCGTAAGTCCTCGGAATACTTTCTTACCTCAGATATCGTATTCACTAAGTTTTGCAGTTCTGTTTTATCTCTAAAACTACATACAACGCCTACCGTACTGTTATTTTCGAGTATTGGCGTCATGTTTAAAATAAACACTTTATCTTGAAATGCGATTTCTTGATCGTTTTCTAGTACTCTCTCCATATGAAATTCTGGTAAAACTTTTGAAATGTGTTGCTGCATATAATCACCATTTACATGTAGCATTTCTTCTGCCGACGTATTCATCATCGTTATAAAACCATTTTGATCAATGGCGATAATTCCTTCTTTTATAGATAGTAGTATCGCGCTTCGTTCTCGGTATAACGCTGCTATTTCATTCGGCTCTAAACCGAGTGTATCCTTACGAATGCTACGCGCTAAAAGGATGCCACCTACAATGCCGGCTAATAACACCGCTAAGGAGAAGAGGATAATTTCTTTCGTTCTACTCAATATGTTAGATTCAATGCCTTTTATTAAAAACTCTACTGTCACAACGCCTACTACTTGATCATAGTCTCCGTTATGAACAATAATAGGTGCTTTCGCCATTAAAGCTGGACCACTTGTACCATTTCCTTCAAGCGTATAATAGCCACCAAAAGTGAGTGCTTCATAGTTATATGGATTGTTACTCTTTGTGCCAATTAACTCCGAATTAGAATGGGAGTACATAACCCCAAAGCGATCTTCTATAATGACAGTATCGGCACCAGCTTGCTCACGAACTTGTTCCGCAATGGATTGGATCGTACTTTTATGCTCATTATTTTGAAAAGCTTCTTTTATAGCTGGCATAAAAGAAAGCGACTTCGCTGTTTGCAGTGCTAACTGTTCTACTTGGCGCTTCGTATCAACGGACTGAATGTACACAAATATTCCCGCTAATAGGAGAACGACAAATAAAATTAACGCGATAATTAAGCTTACTATTTTCGTTTGTAATGACACTTTGCGTGATTTCTTCATGCTTCATATCCTTTGATAAAATATTCAAAACTATCAATCTCCTTTTTCTATTATTATGACAAAACTGAAAATGAAGCAACTATTAAAATATCCATGTACATAAAGTACAAAAAGAATAAAATTGTCATAATATTGAGATTTCGTAACGAAGAAAGTACAATTCAACTACAATGAACACGCTTTCATAATTATCATTTTATTTATAAGCAAGAGGAGGAATGATTATGGCTAAAGCAAAATCTAATCGAGTCGCCGGCAATATCTTTAAAGGTTCTGTCGGCAATTTAATTGAATGGTACGACTGGTACGTTTACTCTGCTTTTGCTGTTTATTTTTCAGCAGAGTTCTTTCCTAAAGGAGATCCAACGAGTCAGTTACTGAACACAGCAGCTATTTTCGCAGTTGGATTTTTAATGCGCCCTATCGGAAGTTTATTAATGGGACGCTATGCAGATCGGCACGGACGCCGAGCAGCATTAACGCTTTCCATTACGGTTATGGCCGGTGGTTCCTTAATTATCGCCTGTACCCCTAGTTACGAAAGCATCGGTATTATGGCGCCTATTATTTTAGTTCTTGCTCGTTTACTGCAAGGATTATCACTTGGCGGAGAGTACGGAACTTCCGCAACGTATTTATCTGAAATGGCTAGTAGTGGTCGCCGAGGCTTTTATTCAAGTTTCCAATATGTAACGCTCGTTGCTGGACAAATGGTTGCGTTAGGCGTTCAAATTGTTCTTCAGCAATTGCTAAGCGAACCAGATATGAAAGCTTGGGGATGGCGTATTCCATTCATTATTGGAGCGATGGGTGCAGTAGCTGTATTATGGCTTCGTCGTACGATGGATGAATCGGAGCAATTCGCAAACATAAAATCACAAAAACGCGAAAGCGCAGGAACCGTTCGCGCTCTTATGAAACACCCGAAAGCAGTATTAACAGTAGTCGGCCTAACTTTAGGAGGCACTGTCGCTTTCTATACGTACACAACATATTTACAAAAATTCATGGTAAACACAGTCGACCTTCCGAAAGAAGTTGTAAGCTGGATTAACTTTGTCGCACTACTTATTTTCGTCGTACTTCAACCGATTGCGGGGCTACTATCTGATAAAATTGGACGCCGCCCACTATTAATGGCTTTCGGTATTCTCGGAACGTTACTAACAGCACCGATCTTCTTCTTCATGGAAAAAACGACAGAACCAATCGTAGCATTCTTACTTATGATGGTCGGTCTCATTATCGTTACCGGCTACACTTCGATTAACGCAATTGTAAAAGCAGAACTCTTCCCAACTGAAATCCGCGCACTAGGCGTAGGTTTACCATATGCATTAACCGTTGCAATATTCGGTGGAACCGCCGAGTTCATCGCACTATGGCTAAAGAGTATCGGTATGGAATCACTATTCTACTTCTACGTAGCTGGATGTATCGCAATCAGCTTTATTACGTATTGGCGTATGGATGAGTCATCGAAGACTTCGCAGATTGAGGCGGAGCTTGGTGGTGGGGATAGTTTAGTTAATAATAAATCTAGTTAAAATTATGTATTCTATGTTCTTCGTTTATCTGAACTCGATTTGCTTTATCTAAAAAAGCATAATTCATTAAGATATAATTTAAAAACCTCTACTTATATGTAGAGGTTTTTGTATGACGAAAAAACACGTAGTTCTATTGTTATTTTACAAACCAAAAATTCTCCCTCCTCATTAAAGTGGAAAAAATTTATTACTTAGAGTGTCTAATAAGTGTATTTCTAATTTGAAGGTAAAAGTTGACTCCCCACCAATTCCCCTAATATCCCCAAAATACACAACAAAAGTATACATTCAAGACATTGAAAATAAAGAGGTCAAAGATATGAAGTAAACCCTCAAACGTCATTGTTCCGAACGGGACTATATTCTGTTCCTATCTACTCCCTCTCATAATTAAGTATGCGAATTATTCATTTTTAACTATTGAATTTAATAAAAAATCCTCTATGAATGATAATTCATAGAGGATAACATAATACAATTATCAATATTTTTATTTATCTTCTATATTTTTAAGATAATTATCTAAAAACTTTTTATCAATTTCATTATCGGGAGTAATACCAAAATATTTGTATTTCCATATTATCTCCCTTTCTGTAGGATTATGTTCAGGGGATAACACATCTGTATAATCATATTCTATTTTGAATTTTCCTGAATCATGTAGAATTAATGTTAAGTTTGTCCATAATTCTTGTTCATTTCCCTTAAATTCTTCACGTAATTTTTCTAATGCATCATATAGTTCGAATAATAAGTCATCATAAATCTCTTCATCTACATCATATACTTTTGGAATATTATTCGAATAAATAAAACCATCTTTTTTAGGAGTAGTAAAGAAGAAGTACGCTTCTGTTGAATCCTCTAATAATTCAGCATATAGATAAATTTCGTTCCATTCCCCTGGTATAATTTCATCTATTTTTGTACCTATTTCTTGATAAACTATTTCCATTTTTTCAGTTTCCATACTTATCCTCCAGATTGATTTTTTATCCTAACTTTTTTAATTTCTCCATTAATCTCATAAGCTATTTTAAATTGAGAAGGTCTTATACTATCATCCGCATATGTAGGCTTTTTACTTTTACCGTTTTTCCATCCTCTAAAGTTTGTCCGTAATAAATAACATGATTATAAATTTAAAAAATAAATGTTATAGTCACCCAAAATAAAAGGCGTGAGCTATCTAGCCCACACTTAAGAAGGGTCTTAATTTAAACGTTTTTATAAAAATTAATTATTTAATTGTTATTTTTATACATTTTTTTGCTTGTCCCCATATCTCAATTAAATCTCTAAGTTCAGTTGTTTCTATTTTACATATATTAGGATCATAATTAGAATATAAATCGACTAGTAGAGTTTCTTCTTTTTTCACTTGAACTGCACATAGATTACCTTGAAATTCATTATATTCTTTTATATTGTTTAATACTTCATCGATTTGTTGTAACCACCATTTAATAGGAATTCCTTGGATATCATCTTCTAAAAATGTGGCTACAATTTCTATTTCTTTAGGTAATTCTATTTTTAAAGAATCTACATCTTCATATTTTGTTATTTTATAATCATATTTCATTTTTGGTACCTCACCATCTTTAGTACTTTGGATAAACAGTTATAATTTTATCATTAATAAGAACAAACCTAATTTCCATTCCCTCAGAAGTCTTACCAGAATATACATTGCCATGTCGATGTCTTTTATTATTAAAAGCCTCATGAATGGCTTCCATTACTTTAGTTCTATCCCAATGTTTTTGGAAAAAGGTCGATGGTGATTCCTTTAGAACCCCATTAACTTCGATTTCAGCAATATATACACCAAAACGATTAGGTAGTGACTCAGTTCCAGGTTTTATTTTTCCGCCTCCCATCATACTCTCATGATGGTACCCACCAGGTTCTCTATTTCTATTAAAGAAGGGTTATTTTTAACGCTTCCTCAAGCATTGTATTAAAATCATTATATGTGTTCATTACCGTACCTGATGGTTTATCAAGTTCTAAATAAGTACCGTCTGATAAGCTTTTACAAAACCACGCAATATTTGAATCGCCAAAGAAAAGATACTCTTTTTGAAATTCATTTTCATACCAAATATCATTGGTTTCTATAAGCCCGCAAATTGATTCGTCCCTTTCTGTATCTAACAAATAAGAGTCAACTCCATAAAATACTAGCCCGTTAAAATCTAATCCATTTACATTTTTAAGAAACTCCTCATATTCACTCGGCAGGTCAACATTAAAACTCTCTTTCATGCGTTCTCTTAATTTCTGAACCTCACTATCTGTTGCTGGTGTATTCAGTTTATCATTAAAACTTTTCTCTATTTTTTCAATTTCTAAAATCAGATTTTTCCACATATAAATTTCACCATTACTTCAGCTTGAATCAATTCAAAAATTTCTTTTTCATTTCCCTCATAATTGTTTAACATTCTTAGAACTTCTAAAACCTTTGCATCCATATCACGAACTCCTATCAATTATTTTAGGACTTTCTTTTACATGTTTGCTTCTGAATCCCATACCGTTATAAATTCAAAACCTTTTAAATCACTTTCTAACACTGTATTTCTAAATTCATCTGATACAAAAACGGAAGGAATATGTAATATTTCATTTAAGTAAACTTTAAATATTGTTTGGTTCTTAACCATATTAGGTAAGAATGCGTATTTTTTGAAATCTATTACTAAGCCAGAACGTAGTTTCTTTAGTATAGCTTTCTCATAGTCAATAGCATCTATTGCATTTAAAACGTTAATTATATAATACACTTCTCCCGTCACATCATGAATTAGGGGAAGAAATTCTACATTATCACCAAGTATAGACTCTAAGAATTTTTTAGCTTTCCGACTAACCATTGGTGTACCAACTTCTCCCCAAAAATGAGGCAAATCACTTTGATTTCCTTCTTCTACACATTTAATACGTATTTCTCCCCATGAATTAGATGCTTTTGCTGCCGAGTCAATTTTTCCTTCAAAATACTTTTTAGAATCTTCTTCTAAATTCAATAATTGAAAGGATTCATAGCCATCAAATGAACTCTTTAATTCCCAAATTTTCATTTTTTACTCTCCTTTGCTATTTTTCTAGTATAAATAAGATTACTCTTTCTTCGGTTTATTTAATTTTAATTCACTATTCAATAAACGTTCTCTGATATCATGTTAAAATAAAATTCTATGTTAACTTATAACAAAAAAGAGGAGCCCTCTCCTCTTCATAAATAAACACTATTTAATTTGTTCCTTATACTCATTGTTAACAACTACATACCATTTTCCTGTATCAAATTTTTCTTTATTAATCACATAAACTTTATTTTGTCTCTTTACTTCCCCTGGTTTTAATTCCTTAGTAATACTAGATGTCTCACCTTTTTCAACATCATAACTACTAGCTGCCCACACATCACTTTGGTAAGCATTATCATTTTCATCCACTAAATCCACTGATGGTAAAAAGGCTAATTTCATCGGTTCGCTTGTGATATTTTTCCCTTCTGCTTCTACAACAATAAAGACATGTCCATCTTCAGGTTTTTGGAATCCTATACTTTCTTTACCAACCTTATCTCTTTCTACAACTCTTTTTACAGTTACATCAAATTTAGGTGTATGAAAATCCTTGTTTACAGTATACTCTTTTTCTTTTATTTTTGATTTCTCTTTTGTTTGTTCTGTATTTTTCTGCTTTGTATTCTCTTTCGTTTTCGCCTCATCAGTTGTTTGCACTTTCTTTTCTTCTTGTTTAGAATTAGTTTCTTTAGATTCTGAAGAAGTTTTGTCGGATGTATTGCCGCAACCAGATAAATTGAATACTAAAGCGCCACCTAAAATACATGTAGTAAATTTTTTCAACATCTCTTTTTATCCCCCAATAACACGATATGTAAATTCCTTACTTATCATAGCAAAAAATACAATCTTAAATTGTTGCATCTTGTCGAATGATTAAGAGTAATCAATTGTTTTTATTGCATATAAAAAACATGATTTTGATGTAGTACCAAGATCATGTTTTACGTTGGTGTTATTTATAAAATACTTTATCCACATTATACTTTGCTTGAAATTCGTTAATCATATATGTTTCGTAAATTTCTCTTTCCATCGGATCTTCTACAATACATACATCAATACGATATACTTCATCACGATGATTTTTAATACGCTGTCTTACTTTACGTACTTTCCCAACAAAAAAAGTTCGTCATTAAAATTATAGTTAGAAAATAAAGGGAATTATATGATAGGAGATGCAAATATAGACAGTCGCTGACCATTAATCTACAACCAATCCCAATCCCACTCTTTACAAAAATATATCAGCGATTATTCAATTATATCGACCGCAACTCCGAATATATCGGCGATTCGACACAACATATCGACTTACCGACAAATTTCGCAAAAACTAGCGCCAAAACTACCAACCAATCCCACACCAGCATCCACGCCCCCTACAAAAGAAAAAAGCACCAGGTCCCCCCAGTGCTTTCCCCCACTCTAAAACAAATGACAAGCCACCTCATGTCCTTTCGCAATCTCTACCATCTTCGGTACTTCCTGCGCGCATTTTTCAGTGGCGAATTTGCAGCGCGTTCTGAATTTGCAGCCGGACGGTGAGTTTAGTGGGCTCGGTACTTCTCCCTCTAGGATGATCCGTTCTTTGCCTATGTTTGTTGGATCTGGTTCTGGCATGGATGAGAGTAGTGCTTGTGTGTATGGATGTGCCGGTTTTGTATATAAGTCTTCGCTGTCGGCAATTTCTACTATGTTTCCTAAGTACATGACCCCGATTCGGTCTGATATGTGTCTTACCATAGATAAGTCATATGCGATGAATAAGTATGTGACGCCTGTTTCTTCTTGTATGTCTTGCAGCATGTTTACGACTTGTGCTTGGACTGAGACATCTAGTGCTGAGATTGGTTCGTCACATAAAATAAAATCTGGTTTTACAGATAGTGCACGCGCAATGCTGATGCGCTGGCGCTGGCCTCCGCTAAATTCGTGCGGGTAGCGGTATAAGTGTTCTTCTTTTAAGCCTACCTTTTTGAGCAGGTCTAAGATGATTTCTTTTTGTTCTTCTTTTTCATAAGATCCGTGAATGTTCATTGGCTCACTAATAATTTGGAATACATTCATCGACGGGTTTAATGATGCGTATGGATCTTGGAAAATGATTTGCATTCGTTTTCGATATTCTTTTAGTTCACTTTCTTTTAAACTTGCGATATCTTTTCCGTCGAATAAAACGTTACCTGAAGTAACGTCGTGTAAACGAATGATACTTCTTCCTGTCGTTGATTTTCCGCAGCCCGATTCTCCTACTAACCCGAATGTCTCACCCTTTTTAATTGTGAAGCTTAAGTCATCCACCGCTTTTAATTGCTCCGTTTTTCTGCCGAATAGTCCTTTTTTAATAGGAAAATACTTTTTTAAGTTCCGAACTTCAATTAAGTTTTCTTCATGCATGGGAATCACCTACTGTCTTATCGTTTAACCAGCACATAGAGCGTCTTTCATTTCCAATTTCAAAATATGGCGGACGTTCTTTTTCACAAATGTCCATCGCATGCGGGCAACGCTCTGCGAACGGGCAACCTTTTGGCGGGTTTAATAAGTTTGGTGTTACACCTTGAATGGGCGCGAGTCTTTCTTTTACGCCGTTCGATATTTTTGGCAAAGAGTTTAGTAACCCTTTCGTATACGGATGATTCGGTGATTGGAAAATATCAAGTACAGGTCCTTCTTCCATAATAAGCCCGCCATACATAACGATAACGCGTGTACAGTTTTGTGCGACTATTCCTAAGTCATGCGTAATAAGAAGTAACGCCATGTTCGTTTCGTTTTTTAAGTTTTTCATTAAATCTAGTATTTGTGCTTGTATCGTTACATCAAGCGCTGTCGTCGGTTCGTCCGCAATGAGAAGGTCTGGATTACAAGACATCGCCATCGCAATCATAACCCGCTGCTTCATACCGCCGCTTAGTTCATGCGGATATTGTTTTATCCTTTCTTCTGGTGACGAAAGACCGACTTGTTTTAACAAGTTGATCGCAATTCGCTCTGCTTCTTTCTTTTTTACTTTTTGATGCCGTATAATTACTTCCGTCATTTGCTTTCCAATTTTCACGACTGGATTTAGCGCCGACATTGGATCTTGGGATATAAGTGAAATTTGATTTCCTCTAATAGAACGCAATTCTTTCTCAGATTTAGAAAGGATGTTTTCATTATGAAAAAGGATTTCCCCTTCTTTCACTTTTCCTGGTGACGTAACGAGAGACATAACAGACTTCGCCATTACACTCTTCCCGCTTCCAGATTCCCCAACGATACCAACTACTTCTCCTTTATTTAAGCGAAATGTAACGCCTCGAACAGCTTCTACTTCTCCGCTTTCTATGAAAAAAGAAGTCTTTAAATTATTCACTTCTAATAGTTTTTCAGACAC
Source organism: Bacillus cereus group sp. Bc010 (assembly GCF_027716745.1). Classification (NCBI taxonomy): domain Bacteria; kingdom Bacillati; phylum Bacillota; class Bacilli; order Caryophanales; family Bacillaceae; genus Bacillus; species Bacillus cereus group sp. Bc010. The sequence goes on along the minus strand of NZ_JAQFUY010000034.1, from coordinate 12,289 downwards.
GCTTCTCACTCCTTTCACGTAACACTTTAGTTTTCATTTCCAGCTCCTTTTGGCGCGAAAGCTTTCTTCAATGCTTCACCAATTACGTTAAAGCTAAGTACCGTTAAAAGAATAAGGAATCCTGGGAAGAGTGTTAAATACCAAGCTTCACCAATATATCCTTGCGCATTGTTTAGCATGCTGCCCCAAGAAGAATCTGGTTCTCTAATACCTAACCCTAAGAAGCTAAGTGATGATTCCATTAAAATCGATGTCGCAATTGTTAATGTCGCAGCGATAATAATGGTTGATAAAATGTTTGGAATGATATGTCTTACAATAATTGTGAGTGATTTTTGTCCTGATACTTTTGCATATAAAACATACTCCCGCTCTTTTACGGATAGCGTTTCTGCCCTTACAATACGAGCGGTGTCCATCCATGTTAGTAATCCAATAATAAGAACTAACGTCGTAATCCCTGGTTTTAAATAAGCATTTAATAACAGCATTAAGAAAAATGATGGAATTGACATAAGTACTTCAACAATTCGCATTAAAAAGTTGTCTAACTTTCCGCCAAAATATCCGCTAATTGTTCCAACTGCGGTACCGATTGTAATAGAAACAACCATCGCTAGAAAACCGACCGCAAGTGAAACTCTTCCGCCATATAACGCCCTCGTTAAATAATCCCTTCCGTAATCATCCGTTCCGAAAGGATGACTCATACTCGGTTCTTGTAAACGATCTGGAATCGACATTTTACTAGGATCATACGGTGATACAAATGCAAATATCGATGCAATCGTTAAAACCGCCAGTATAATAACTCCCATTAGTACAAACTTATTTTTCGTAAAACTACTTTTTATCGTTTGAAATCTCCTATTATTCATTCCAAATCACCCCCTCATTCGAATGCGCGGATCTACTACGCCATATAAAATATCAGCAATTAAGTTACCGAGAATTAACATGAAGGACGATAGTAATGTAATTGCCATAATAATTGGATAATCAAATCTAAAAATAGCATTTACCCCAAGTGAACCAAGACCCGGCCATGAGAATACTGTTTCCGTAATGAACGCTCCGCCTACTAAACTTGGAATAGATAATCCGAAAATTGTAATGATTGGTATTAATACATTTCGAAGTACGTGATTAAATAAAACGGTTTTCTTCGAAGCACCGTACGCATATTGAATTTGTACATAGTCTTCTTCTAATTGTTGAATTGTACTGGAACGAATATATCTCATATAAACAGAAACGTTTTGGAACGCAAGCACCATACAAGGTAAAATACCGTGCTGCACAATATCCAAGAAGGAATCTTGACCGACTGTACGCATACCCATACTTGGAAGAAGGTTCAACTTTAAAGAGAATAAATAGATTAATAGTAAAGCGAACCAAAAGACTGGCATTGAGATTCCCACATAAGAAATAAAGTTTACAATGCGATCAAAGATAGAATTCTTTTTCACACCTGTAAGTAGTCCAAGCGGGATTGCAATTACAAATGAGACGAGTAAAGACGATCCCATTAAGCCGATTGTCGCAGGTAACCTTTCTACAATAAGATCTAAAACTGGACGATGGTTTTGAAGTGAATAACCAAAGTTCCCTGTTACAATATTTTTTAACCATAAAATATACTGCATATAAATTGGTTGATCGAGCCCTAAACTTCTACGAATACGCTCAACATCAATTGGACTCATATTCGGCGTGACAAAGTTTCGAACAGGATCACCCGGTGCTAGTTTTATTAATAAAAAAGAGATAATAGAAATAACAAATAAAAGCGGAATTGCATTTAAAAGCCTCTTCGCAATTACTTTATACAAAAACTTCCCCCCTCAAGCTAAAGAAGCTGATTTCCACCAGCTTCTTTACTGTTTGTTTCTTATTTCACTTCATAAATCTTAGATAAATCTTCAAACATTGTGACAGGAATTGCTTTTGCTTCTTTTAATCCATCAAACTTTTTATCTACTGCAATAACCGCTTTCGGATACGCAATTGGTAGATAAGGTAAATCTTCTCTAGCTGTCTCTTGAATTTTATGGTATAGTTCTGCTCGTTTTGTTTTATCTGTTTCAACTGCAGCTTCTTCCCATAACTTATCAAAATCAGCGTTTTTATAACGTGCATAGTTGTAAGCTCTTATATGAATCTGGCTCAGGTCCCATTATGTAACCACCGAATGTAATATCGAATTCTTTATTCTCTTTATCTAAGCTTTTTTCACTTGCTGCACTAGCATCTAATGCATTCAGTTCAACTTCTAAGCCAACTTCTTGTAATTTTTGTTGTGTATAAAGCGCTAAGCTTTCCATAATTTTATTATTCGTTACATACATCACGCGTACTTTTTCTTTATCTTTCACGCCAGCTTTCGCTAATAAATCTTTCGCTTCTTTCTTATCATACTTATAATCTTTAATGTCTTTTGCATAATACATAGCATCCGGCGTTAAAATTGAATTTGCTGGTTCTGCAAATTGACTAGAAACGAATGCAGAGTTAATCATTTCTTTCTTATCTAACGCATGCGCAATTGCTTGGCGCACTTCTTTTTTCTTCATCAAATCTGTATTCATGTTATAAGATAAGTAGAATAATCTACCTTCTGGGAATGTCACCATTGAGAAGTTCCCAGTGCTATCTAATTTCTTAAAGTCTTGCGGCTCAATCATCTTCATGTTGATTTGACCATTTTGTAGTGAAACATTTGCTGTATTACGGTCTTTTACAACGCGGTATACGATAGAGTCTAACTTCGCTTTACCACCTACATAATCATCGAATCGATCTAATGCAACGTACTCATCTGATTTATACTCTTTAAACTTAAATGGACCTGATCCTACAGGCTGTAAGTTTTTCTTACTCTTCGCTAAATCTGCTTCCCCTTCAAATACATGTTTCGGAATTGGGAAAAAATCATTCATCACACCTTCAAAAGATGCGCTTACTTGTGGTAAAACGAATTGAACTGTTAACTCGTCTACTTTTTTCACCTCAAGCGGTTTTCCTTTAAAAACAAAGTTTTCACGACTTGAACTATTTTGCTTCTCATCTAAAATAGATTGGAATGTAAATGCTATGTCGTCTGATGTAATTTTCTTACCATCATGCCATTTCAAATTATCTTTTAACTTCAATGTCCACGTTAATTGATCCTCTGAAGGCGTAAAGCTTTCAGCAAGAACAAACTTTTTCTTACCGTCTTCCATATGATACAGCGGTGCATATAAAGCTTGCTGCACAGTTAACGACACACGATCATTCGCATAAAGCGGATTCATCGTCTCTGGGTTATCGCTAACACCAATCGTTAACGTTCCTCCATCTTTCGGAGTCCCTGATTTACTAGTGCCCGCTTGCTTCGAAGAATCTTTTCCTCCAGAACAAGCCGCTAATGCAATAAGTAGTATTAGGACAAATGGTAATGCAAATAATTTCCGTTTCATCTTTCGGCCCCCTCAAACTAGTTATACCCATAAGAAAACTCGGAATTAATTCCGAGTTTTCTTATAAGTTTTAAATTACCACTACCTCTATATAAAGTCAAACTTTTTTGTAAAACTAGAAGGTTTGAAATCTATTTATGCATTCTTGCGATAAACTATATTGATGCGAAGAGCAAAATAAGTTAAAAAACTAGTATCCTAAAAAATTCCTCTTAAATGATTGTTATATATGATCGAAAATGTAGAATGGGATTAAAGATAAAAAACACTTTTTAGGAGGTTATCATGACATTTGATGAATTGAAAAAAACCAAACCAACAACATCATGGGTTGAGTATGATGAAGACGGGGAATTTTTCACTGAAGAAAATATAAGTGCAACAAATACGGCCCTTGACACTTACATTAACCATCTAGAGCAATTAGGAGAGAACCCAAACGAAGTCGAAGTAATGCAAGTTGTTAAAGAGGTAGTTCTTAAATTAAATGAACTAAATATCGAACATGACCATTTTATCGAAACAATGGAAAGAGAAGATCTCTATGAATTTATCGATACAGCAGCACGAATAGCTGGCTTAGAATCGGAAGAAGATATAACAGAAGAATGGCGGGAATGGTAAACAGCTACACCTCTAATAATGAAATGCACGGCGGTCTAACAAAGGACACCGTTTGAGATCCTAATCTTAATAGGAAAATCAGCGGATTAGCTACCAATGGCTTCATAAAACAGATGCCAGTGGTAGTTCTATTGGAGTAATCTAACTTATTACCTTTGGTTCTTAAATCCCCAACCAGAGACTAAATAGTTTTGCGTTTTGTTTATTGTAACACGGATTACCTTCTTCTTATCATTTTTAGAATAACCTTCTACATCAATAAAACCCTCACGAACTCCATGTAAAATCTCAGCTTTAGTAACTACAAGATCTATATTTTCTTTATCCTTCATGTGATTTATTGCTACTTTCGAAGCTTTATCTTGCGTAATATTTTTGCTGTACATTGTATAAGATATGTAGCCTATTATTAATAATAAAATTGTTAAAATAGCAATATTCATCCTGTTTTTCTTATTCAATATACCCTCTCCTTAAGAAGATTTATAATATAACTATAAATCTTTTTTAAGACGATGGAAATGCTAGTAGTGGTTATGGCGATACTGTACAGCAGTTATAAAATTTAGAAACCTGTAGAAATAAATGACTCAGTTCTTCATAACACCTAAAATAACTTTGATGCAACTCTTTATTTTTCTTGGAAAGGACCAAATGTTATTACCCCTCAACCCAAAATTAAAAAGACCACCAAAAGGCAGTCTCTCTCAAAACTCAATCCTATTCCCCACGCCGCGCTCCACCGCTCTCTCATACAAATACTTCGCAACAATAATATCCACTACCGCCAAACCAACCGATTTAAAAATAGTAATCTCTTCATCACTTTCGCGGCCTGCTTTTTCTCCGCTTATGATTTGACCAAGTTCGGCGTGGATGTCGTTTGCTTTGAATAAACCTTCCTGTATCGGAACTTGAAGGTCTCCTGTTTCTTCTAATACTGCTTCTTTTGATTCAACTACTACTTTATTTGCGCCCGCGATGACGTGTGATGGTAGTTCTTGCATGTTCGGCCTAAATGAGCCGACGGCGTTTATGTGGACGCCTTTTTGTAGTTTTTTTGAGAAGACTGGTGTGGATGCGTTCGTAGTTGTGACGATGATGTCTGCTTCGCTTATTGCTTCATTTGCACTTGTGTAAACGTACGCAGGTTTATTGAATTTCTCTTGTATATATTGCGAGAATGCATACGCCTTTTCTTCTGTTCGATTGTATAAAATGACTTTTTCAATATCTCTTACCGCAAATACAGCTTCGGCAATTCCCTTCGCCTGTTCTCCTGTCCCGATAATACATAACGTTTTTGCGTTATGACGAGCTAAATGTTTTGTCGCTACTCCTGATAAGGCTCCTGTTCGAACCATCGTTAAGTACGATCCTTCTAACAGTGCGAGCGGTTCTCCCGTTTGAAAGTCTGATAGTATCACAATCCCGTTTATCGTTTTCTTTCCTATCTTTTTGTTCTCGGGGACTACTGTTACTACTTTTAAGCCAAGTGCTTCAAGTCCTTCCGCTACGGAAGGCATAATTAATGCCGTATTTTGCTCATTCGCAAATGGTAATGAAGTACGTATTGGTGTGATCGTTCTTTCTGCGGAAAACTCTTGTAAAGCAAGCGCCGCGTATGTAATGACTTCGTTCATATTTACTAAGTTTCTTTGTTCGTTCGCGCTTATGACTAGCATATCTTTCCACCTCCTCCTTCTATCCTAACAAAAATCCCCGATTCAAATCATCTCTCGGGTCTACAACGAACTGATGAAATCCTGTAATAAATGCATGTCCCGTTACTTTCGGAACGACAGCTTCATATGTATGTACCGCTGTTACCGACAATACTTCTCCCTCGAATTTCCCGTCAGTAATACATTCGTGGACGAAAATTTCTCCCTTTTGTAAAGCATCTTTTGCAAAAAGAGTTGCGATTCTTGCGGAAGTTCCTGTGCCGCAAGGAGAACGGTCTACTTGCCCATCAGCGAAGATTGTTACATTTCGTAACGTTGCGTCTTCCCCTTTCGGTTCATCTGAGAAAATAACGCCGTATATTCCTTTTAACCCTTCTTCAAGTGGATGCTTTACTTCCATTTTGCTCTCGATGTAGTGCTTAATTTTACCGCCCCACGCTTGAATAGCAGCTAAGTCTTTAAAATCAACTTTCAAACCAAATTCTTTACTATCCACAACAGCGTAGAATGCTCCGCCAAATGCGATATCTACTTGAAATTCATAGTCATCTATTTTAATAGGAACGTCTTTTTTGTATACAAATGAAGGAACATTTTCAAATGATACGGACTCTACTTCACTCCCCCTATATGTTGCGTACGCAATGACTTCCCCAGCAGGGCTATCAATAATGAACTTTTGTTTCTCACCTGTCACTTCAAACATACCTGTCTCAATTCCAACTGTAATAACAGCGATAATGCCGTGTCCACACATCGTACTCCATCCTTCATTGTGCATAAATAATACGCCAAAGTCAGCGTGAGCACTGGCAGGCGGAGTAATGATACAACCGTACATACCGTGATGTCCTCTCGGTTCATACATAAGAACTTCGCGAAGATGATCCAAATGTTCCATGCAGTATGCACGTCTTTCTAGCTGCGTGTCTCCTTTTATTTCTGGCACACCACCCGTAATAATTCGAAGTGGCTCTCCAGCTACGTGCGCATCAATTGTCGTATACACTTTACTAACCTTCATTTCTATCTCTCCCCTATATGTTGATACTCTTTTCATTGCAAATATCATGCCAACGCATAGGGTATAAAGTGAAACGTTAATCAGTGGGGATTTTGTTCATCTCCCACTGATTATTAGTTGAACCAATCGGGCTTTTACGGGCAGTTGATCCCCACCTAACTTCTTTGCTTCCGCTGACTTTTGAGGTGGGGGGTCTTACTGCCCGTTAATGCGGGATAAATTTGTATATATTGTTTGAAAAAGCATACAGTACTGTCTATTTTTTTATACACAATCCAGAATCCATTTTATGGAACCACTTGATACAGCCAGGCTTATTATTTTCAATGGAAAGTTACTTCCATCCCCAACATATACTGTTCAAAAGCAAAAAGGAAGTGATCCAATGTATTACGGAACAAAAGGCTGGTACGTAGCTGAACTAAAAAAATTAGGCGTGCGTTATCATGAAGGACGCAAACTAGAAAATTACCGCGGACACATCTTGCGCAATTTACTACTTGCACAACAAGAGAAATTAAAAGAACAGTAATATACTAATGTAACGATATCGACGATTCTCGGAATATATCAGCGATTCCACACAATATATCGGCGATTTTTTAAATTTATCGACGATTCGACATGGAATATCGACTTACCGACAAATTTCGCCAAATCCCTCCTCCATTCCACCAACCAATCACACATCAAACCACCATAAAAAAGGTCACCCAAACGGGTGACCTTTCTTCCTTATTCACAAACAAGAATTTGTCTAGAAAATGTTCCTTTTTTTGTAGTGCAACGATCTATAATTTCAAATCCTGCTTCATGAATCATATCGTCCATTGTTTCCATTGTGACAACAACTACCTTTTTAGCAATGCGGCGTGCGCTTGAAAGAATGGAGAGCTGATTTTCTGGTGTTGCGTGCGTAAATAAGTCATATGGCATGTCGATAATTGCGACGTCATAGTTCTCCGTAATCTCCTCGATCGGACCTTTCGTTATCGTCCCATCGAATCCGAAGTGCGCAATATTTTCTCTCGCTCCAATCGCAACGAGCGGGCTTATATCTCTACCAACGATGTTAATTCCCATCGAAAGAGCTTCTACTACAACCGTTCCAATGCCGCAGCACGGATCAATCGCTCTTACTCCCTCTGGATTTGGCACCGCAATATTTGCAACGGATCTTGCAACGCGTGTGCTAAGAGATGTCGAATAGCTACGTGGTTTTTTTATATGATGGTACCAAACTGGTTTACTCTCTACATAATGTCCAAAATACCAACGTCCGCCTAATGGAACAATACCAAAAGTACGCTCTGGATTGCGCACATCTGCTTCCGCATCAATACAATCCCCAATACGTCGTTCAATGATACGTCTTTCCGCATACTCTATTTTATTTTCTCCCTCAAGATCATTGATTTTCACGAAGATAACTTTAAACGTCATTTCTCCTAATTCAATTTCCTTTACTTGTTCCAAAATACTTTCTAAGTCGTCTCCTTCATACATAACCTCAACGCGTTCTTTCATAAAAGGACTTCTACTCGGGTCAATTTTGACATCACTTTTCAAAATATTAACGTGGGACTCCATTCCAAAGAACGAGCGCATTTCCAAGTAACATAAAGCACGCTCCTCCTCACGAAATGCATACGTATATATACATGCAGGTGTTTTCCTATGATTATTCAATCTATGATCATCCTCTATATCGTTATAATTACAATACTTTTTTGTATAAAATTAAATGATATCACATGCCTGAAATAAAGAGAAACGTTAATAAATAAAAGAGACTGCCTATTGGCAATCTCTTTTAATGTATTAACGGAAAGAAGATACGTTATTACCCTTTGCTTCGTAATAATCTAAAATACCTTGATAAATCGCTTCTGCTGCACTTTGCTTCTGTGCTGGTGTAGCGAGTTTATTTGCATCATCCTTATTATCTACAAATGCTAATTCTGCTAATACAGCTGGCATTGTATTATATTTTACTACGTACCAATTATCCTTTTTCACACCACGATCTTTTGTTCCAAGAGCTGCTACAAGGCGCTTTTGAATTTTTTCTGCTAATAAGCGACTGTCTTCCGTATGTGGATTCGTTGATTTTGTCGGTGCTGCTGCATAATAGAATGTTTCTGTACCGTGTCCATCTTTACCTGTAGAACCGTTACCGTGAATACTTACGAAAATATCACCATTATTTTCATTAGCAAATTCTACTCTTTTTCTTAAAGAATCACTAGAATCTACTCCTGGGCGTGTATCGTTCGTACGTGTTAACTTAACAGTAAATGGTGTCTTTTTCTCAAATAGTTTTTGTAATCGTAAAGATGTGTCTAATACGATTTCACTTTCTTTCTCGTAATACCCAACATTACCCGAGTCAATTCCACCGTGACCTGGATCAATAATAATTGCTTTACCTTCTAAGAAGTTCTCTTGTTTTACTGGGTTTAATTGATTTTTATCAACCCATTGGAAACCACTATTTGTACGGATACGAATCCAGCTATCTTTTTCTTCAATAACCGTTACTGTTTGTGCTCCATATTTCCCTAGTACTTTAGAAGAATGTGACGCTTCTGCATATGTTGTAAATCCTTCATTAATAACTTCTGTTTTTTCTTTTAAAGGTGTCCACTTCTCACCTTTGCTCGTTACAATTTTAATCCATCCATCTCGCTCTTCTTTTACTACAACTTTTTGTGGATCATGCTGCAAGTCAGTAATTCCTGATGATAATGATGGTTGATGATATGTAATGAACTTACGATCTATATACATTTCTTTCTTTGTTTCCTCTGGTTTGCTCGTATTATCATTATGTTTCTTTAGCTTGTCCGCTTTATACGTCATTTGCGCTGCTTGTTCACGCGGTATATAAAGATCTGGGCTCCAAATCATCTTACCAGTACCAGCAGAAATCTCTAACGCTACTAAAATATTTGCTGCTTCTTTACCGAAATGACCTTCCAAATCAGTAAATTTATTCGTAATTGGGGATTGTACTAACCCTTGTAGTTTATAAGCCTTCACAAGCATAGAAGCCATTTCAGCACGCGTTACTTTTCCATCAGGATCAAATACGCCTGCTCCTCGGCCTGCAATAATATTTTCTTTTTCAATTGCTGCAATATACTGAGTTGCCCAATGATTTTTTGAATCATTAAAAGATGGTTTCCCAGCTGGATCCACTTTTAATCCAATTGCTTTCGCTATAATTGTCGCTGCTTCCGCACGTGTTAAAAGACCTTTTGGCGCAAACGTATCACTTGTCATACCGCTAATTACATCTCGCTCTACTAAATAGTAAATTGCGTCTTTTGCAAATGAGTCGTCTCGAACATCTGAAAACTTCTTTGTTTCTGCTAAACTACTAACTGGATAAGCTAGTAAACTTGCTGCTAACATACCAGCAGCGATTGCCTTGTACTTCATAAAAATTAAATCTCCTCTCAAAATCTCACGTTATACAATTCTCTTAATCAAACTAATATAAAAAATACCAATTGGAAAATAACTCCTATAATAGTTTATAACATTCTACCACTGTAGTAAATACGTTTCCTGCCTGAATTATTAAATATGAATATATAAGGAAGAATAAATATAAAAATTCAAAAAGCGATTCATTACCCACCAAATGAAAAGCTGATTAAAAATAACATTTTCAATCAGCCCTCTTTATTTTCTACGAAATTATTCTTCAATTAAATGAGACATTACATACGCATATACTAACGCTTCTGTATGAGCAATCGAACTTTCATGTGTACGCTCAAATGCATGAGAAGAATCAATACCTGCTCCAATTAATGCATGCTTCACATCAAATCCAGCTCGAATCGCAGCTGATGCATCCGATCCATAGTACGGATAAATATCTACTTTATATTCAATATTGTTCGTTTTCGCAAGCTCTACTAAATGTTTACGTAGTGCATAATGATACGGACCACTAGAGTCTTTTGCACAAATAGATACTGTATACTCGTCAGATGCTTGTCCATCACCTAGCGCTCCCATATCAACCGCTAAATATTCAACCGTTTCTTCTGGAATGTTAGAGTTACCACCGTATCCAATCTCTTCATTATTAGAGATTAAGAAATGAGTTGTATATGGTAATGTTACGTTTTCATCTTGTAATCTCTTAATTAATTTTAATAGAATTGCAACACTTACTTTGTCATCTAAATGACGTGATTTTATGTATCCACTCTCTGTAATTTGAACGCGTGGATCAAATGAAACGAAGTCTCCTACTTCAATCCCTAATTCACGTACTTCATCAGCTGAAAATACGCGCTCATCAATACGAACCTCAATATTTTTCTCATCGCGTTTCGCTTCACCTGCATCTTTATATACATGTACAGATGTTTGATGCATTAAAATCGTTCCTGTATACGTCTTACCACTTGATGTTTCAATTTCGCAATATTCCCCTTCTACAGAGTTCCAGCGAAATCCGCCAATCATAGAAAGACTGAGACGACCATCTGGCTTAATTTCTTTTACCATCGCACCTAACGTATCAACGTGTGCTGTTAATAAACGATGCTGTGCATCATTTTTCCCTTTTACCGTTAAAATAAGAGCACCTTTATTGTTACGCTTCGTTTCTACATTCCACTCACTTACATAGTTTTCAATAAAACGAATAATTTTCTCTGTATTTCCAGATGGACTTGGAATAGAGACAAGCTCCTTAATCAATTCCATCGTTTCTTTCGTATGATGTGCCATTGTCATTTCCTCCTCATTTTTCCTATTATTTAGTATACCGAATTTACTATAAATCCTCTACTCATATAGCTTAATTTTCTAAATTATATTAAAATTCACTTTAGTATATAAAAGGAGTTATACAATATGAATATATCAAAAAAATATGTACACATTGCACTCATTTGGTTTCTAGCATCATTACTTTGTTTACAAGTTTCTTATGCAGTTCATACTACTACTTCTATTACAATCGGCTGGGTATTAACAGCTATCTTCTTCATTATTAGTTTAATTGCAACAAAAAAGCATAGCGTTAATGAGTAATGCTATGCTTTCCCTACAAATCTATTCTTCTGAAACATCCAACAAGTAAATACCTCTTTCAAACCCACCGCGCTCTATCTCTTTCTGCTTACGAAGACGTTCTACATCTTCAATTGTTGCACCTTCTGCACGCGCTAATGATATGATTACTTCCAGTGCATCCGCAAGAGAATCAAGCGCATGTTCACGCTCTTTCATAGAAGCAAATTCACGAATTTCTTCTGTTCCAATTTTCGCCAAAGCTTGTATGTATGCTTGTCCTGTTAATTTTTGTGCTGTATATGTTTTTCCAGACATTAAGATTTTCTCTGGAACACGATCTCTTACTAACTTGTTATATGCTGACATCATCCATCCTGGTTTAAAATTCTTATAAAAATCTATAAATTGTTGGCGAACCAAGTCAAATGCCAACTACCGAAAAGGAATCT